>DATLNY010000128.1:0-4665 GCA_035536495.1 Candidatus Saccharimonadia bacterium
TGCGGCCGAGGCACGGCAGCATCAACGCGTCGCGCCCGTGCACGAGGTGCGAGCGGTTGAGCTTCGTCGTGACGTGCACGGTCAGCTCGCAGCGACGCAGTGCCGCGTGCGTCGTCGCGGTGTCGGGCGTCGACATCGCGAAGTTCCCGCCCATCGCGAAGAACACGCGCGCGCGCCCCGCGTGCATCGCCTCGATCGCGGCGATCGTGTCGTAGCCGTCCGCGCGCGGCGGCTCGAACGTGAACTCCTCGCCGAGCCGGTCGAGGAACGCCGCGGCGGGCCGCTCGTGGATCCCCATCGTGCGATCGCCCTGTACGTTCGAATGGCCGCGCACCGGGCACGGCCCGGCGCCGGGCTTGCCGACGTTGCCGCGCAGCAGCAGCAGGTTCATCAGCATCTGGATCGTCGCGACGCTGCGCCGGTGTTGCGTGATGCCCATGCCCCAGCAGAAGATCGTCGCGTCGCTGGCCATGTAGACCCCGGCGGCCTCCTCGATCGCGGCGCGCGAGAGGCCCGACTGCGACTCGATTACGTCCCAGGACGCACTCTCGAGGGACGCGGCGAACGCGTCGTAGCCAGTGCAGTACGCGGCGATGAAGCCGCGATCGATCGCGCCGCGCGCGACCACGCTTTTCGCGATACCGGTCAGCGCCGCGAGATCGCCGCCGATGCGCGGCTGGTAGTAGTGCGTCGCGATTTGCGTGCTGGCCCCCGTCAGCATCTCGACCGGATGCTGCGGGCTCGTGAAACGCTCGAGCCCGCGCTCGCGCAACGGGTTGAACGCGACGATTCTGCAGCCGCGTTTCGCCGCGGCGCGCAGCTCGCCGAGCATGCGCGGATGGTTCGTGCCGGGGTTCTGGCCGAACACGAAGATCGCCTGCGCGTGCTCGAAGTCGTCGAGCACGACCGAGCCCTTGCCGCTGCCGATCTGCTCGCCGAGCGCGACGCCCGACGCCTCGTGGCACATGTTCGAGCAGTCCGGCAGGTTGTTGGTGCCGAATTCCCGCACGAACAGCTGGTAGAGGAACGCCGCCTCGTTCGAGGTGCGGCCCGAGGTGTAGAAGATCGCCTCGTCGGGCGAAGCGAGCGCGCGCAGCGCACGCGCGATCGTCGCGAACGCGTCGTCCCAGCCGGTCGGCACGTAGCGATCGGCCGCGGCGTCGTAGCGCATCGGCTCGGTCAGGCGCCCCTGGGCCTCGAGCCACTGGTCGTCGTGCGCGGCGAGCTCGGCGACGGTGTGCGCGGCGAAGAATTCGCGCGTGACGCGCTTCGACGTCGCCTCCGCCGCGACGGCCTTGACGCCGTTCTCGCAGAACTCGAACGTCGAATGCGGGTTGCGGTCGGGCCACGCGCAGCCGGGGCAGTCGAACCCGCGGTCCTGGTTCGTGCGCAGCAGCGTGCGCGCGCCGCGCGCGGCGATGTGCTCGTCGCGCAGCGCCTGCCACGAGCGCTTGAGCGCATCCCATCCGCCGGCCGCGCCGGCGTACGGCCGCACGGACTTCTCGTTCATCGCGGGGCGCTCATGACGCCGCGATTGTAGGTCCTCGACCGCCGCTCAGTTCGTTCGCGAGCGGATCTCGCGCACGAGCGCAGCCGTCGCGGCATCGATCCCTGCGGGCAGCGCGCCACCCTCGATCGCGGGCTGCAGGCGCTGCGCGATCTTCTTGCCGAGCTCGACGCCCCACTGGTCGAAGCTGTTGACGCCCCAGATCCGGCCCTGCGCGTGCACCTTGTGCTCGTACAACGCGAGCAGCATCCCGAGCGACTCCGGCGACAGCTCGTCGAGCAGCACGATGTTGTGCGGGCGGTCCCCGGGCGAGGATTTCTGTGCACGCAGCCCGGCGTCGGGCTCGTCTTCGGCGCGCGTGCCGAGCATCAATGCGGCGCTCTGCGCCACGAAGTTCGCGAGCAATGCGTCGTGGTTCGCGCGCAGCGCGTGGCACGGCCGCACGACGCCGACGAGATCGAGCGGCACGGTGTCGACGCCCTGGTGCAGCGACTGGAAGAACGCATGCTGCGCGTTCGTGCCGACCTGGCCCCAGATCACCGGCGCCGCGGGGCGCGCGAGCGGCACGCCGTGCTCGTCGACGCGCTTGCCGTTCGATTCCATGTCGAGCTGCTGCAGGAACGCGGGCAGCAGCTCGAGCCGGTCGTCGTAGGCGACGATGCCGAGCGTGGGACAACCGAGCACGTTGCGGTTCCAGACGCCTGCGAGCGCGAGCAGGACCGGCAGATTGCGCTCGAACGGCGCGCTGGCGTAATGCGCATCGAGCGCCTGCGCCCCGGCGCGCAGGCGCCGGAACACCGCATTGCCGCACGCGGCTGCGACCGGGAAGCCGACCGCCGACCAGATCGAATAACGGCCGCCGACCCAGTCCCACATCGGCAGGATGCGCGCCGGATCGATGCCGAACGCGTGCGCGGCCTCGCGGTTCGCCGTGACCGCGACGGTGCGGCGCGCGAACGCGGCGGCGCCGACGAACTCGCGCAGCACGCGCGCATTGAGCAGCGTTTCCTGCGTCGTGAAGCTCTTCGACACGAGCGTGACCTGCGTCGAGCGCGGATCGAGCGTGCGGACGAGCCGGTCGACGCGCGTGCCGTCGACGTTCGCGACGAAGTGCACGCGCGGGCCCCCGCGCGCCTCGTGCGCGAGCGCGTCGCACGCAAGATGCGGACCGAGGTCCGAGCCACCGATGCCGACATGCACGAGATCGGTGACTTCGCCGCTTCGGACTTCGTCGACGAGACGTTCGACCTGATCGGCGCTCGTCGCGGCCAGGCGCGCCGCCGCCGCGAACGCGGACCGATCGTCGGCGAGCGGCGCCGGGGCGCGCAGCGCCATGTGCAGCGCCGGCCGCCGCTCCGAGCGGTTGACGGGCTCGCCCGCGAACAACGCGTCGATCGCGCCGCGCAGTTCACGTGCGTTCGCCAGCGCGAGCAGCGCATCGAGCGCGGCGGAATCGATGCGCTGGCGCGTCAGGTCGAGCTGCAGTGGACCGAGCCGGTGAACCATGCGGTCGCGCCGCGCGGGCTCGCGCTCGACGAGCTGCTCGATCCGGATGGTGCCGAGCCGGTTGTGCTCGCGCTCGAGCGCCGCGAACGCGTCGTCGCGAGGCGTCACCGGGATGTCCCGCGACGCATCGGGCGACGCCGGAACGCAGCGGAGCGGGCGAGGATCGGGGGCATCGCAGAAGTCGCCGGCAGCGGGCGGGCGAGTATAGGGCTCGACGACAACCGGCCGATTCGGTCGACCAACGGCTTGCCGGATTAGTCCGCGGCCGAACTCCGGGCAAAAAAAACCCTCGCTCGGAAAGCGAGGGTAGAATCGGAGTGACGATTACCTTGGAACATTGCGCCCTGCTGCCTTCCGGGATCGCAATGAAGCGGTCGACCGGTCAGCGAGGCGAACGTTAGCACGGGTATCGTTGAAAAGCTACAGTTGTGGCGCACCCGCCGCACTTTCGGCGGCTTGTGGCAGTAATGCTACAGCGCCGGAGCCGCTTTCGGGTCAACAACCCGATCAATCAACAGGTTGTCGATCAGCCGCGTGGTCCCGAGCCTTGCGGCGATGAGGGCGATCTGCCGCCCGTCGAGCGCCTCGGACAGGTCGCTGGCACTCCGGACGACCGCGTAGTCCGGAATCAGACCCGCGCTCCGGAGCGCCGCCTGGGCCGCGCGCTCGACTGCCGGCACGCCATCCCCGCCGCGCAGCTGCGCCGCCATCGCCTCGAGCGTGTCGTGGATGACACGCGCCTTCGCGCGCTCGTCCGAGCCGAGGTACTGGTTGCGGGAACTGCGCGCGAGCCCGTTCGGCTCGCGCACGGTCGGCGCGCCGACGATCTCGATCGGCATCGACAGGTCGCGCACCATGCGCTGCACGACGAGGAACTGCTGGTAGTCCTTCAGGCCGAACACCGCGACATCGGGCGAAACGATGTTGAACAGCCGCGCGACGACGCTCGCGACGCCGTCGAAGTGACCGGGCCGCACGGCGCCCTCGAGGATTCCCGAAAGCGACGGCACGCGGATCTCGACCGCGCCCGCGGCCCCGAACGGATACATCTCCTCGACCGTCGGCGAAAACAGCAGGTCGCAGCCGCGCTCGGCGAGCGCGGCGGCATCCGACTCGAGCGTGCGCGGATAGCGGCCGAAGTCCTCGCTCGGACCGAACTGCGTCGGATTGACGAACACGCTCGCGACGACCCGCTCGCAGCGGCCGCGCGCGAGCTCGAGGAGCGAATGGTGCCCTTCGTGAAGGTTGCCCATCGTCGGCACGAAGCCGATGCGTGCGCCCGCTGCGCGGAATCCGGCGACGTGCGCGCGTACTTCGGCGATCGTGCCCGCGCGCTGCATCAGTACGACTGCGCCGGCGTCGGATACGCGCGCGTCCGCACCGCATCGGCGTAGGCGCGCACGGCTTCGGCGAGGGAGCCGCGGCCGGCGAGGAAATCCTGGGCGAATCGCGGGCGCTTGCCGGGCGTCAGCCCGATCATGTCGTAGCAGACGAGGATCTGGCCGTCGCAGTCGACGCCCGCGCCGATGCCGATCGTCGGCACCGCGAGGCTGCGCGTGATCTCCGCCGCGAGCGCGGCAGGAACCATCTCGAACAGCACCATCGCGGCGCCCGCGGCCTGCGCCGCGAGCGCATCGTCGCGCAGCTGTTGC
>DATLNY010000129.1:0-5122 GCA_035536495.1 Candidatus Saccharimonadia bacterium
CGGCATCTTCGATCGCGCGTTCGACATCGCGGGGCACCATGTCTATTCGGGCGCGAGCGTCGGCGTCGTGCTGGGGCGCGCCGAGTACCGCTCGCCCGACCAGGTGCTGCGAGACGCCGACACCGCGATGTACCGCGCGAAGGCCGGCGGCAAATCGGCCTGGGTAGTGTTCGACGAGGCGATGCACGCGGCGGCGCGCGCGCGCTTCCAGCTCGAGATCGACCTCCGTCTCGCGCTCGAGCGCGAGGAATTCCGGCCGTACTTCCCGCCGATCGTCTCGCGCGCCGACTCGCGCATCGTCGCGGTCGAGGCGCTCGTGCGCTGGGAGCATCCGCAGCGCGGGCTCCTGGTGCCGGGCGAGTTCCTCCACGTCGCCTACGAAGCCGGGCTGCTCGCGGAGCTCGACTGGTGGATGCTCGAGGAAGCCGGGCGCCACCTCGCGGCGTGGCGGCGGCGCTACCCGCAGCACGCCGAGCTTCGCGTCAACGTCAACGTCGACGAGCGCCAGCTCGGGTCGAAGCAATGCGCGACCGACGTCGCGGCGATGCTCGAGCGCACCGGCCTGCCGGCGAACGCGCTCGTGCTCGAAGTGACCGAGAGCGTGTTCCGCCACGAGCACGGCCAGGTCGCGGAGTCGCTGCGCGACCTCAAGGGGATCGGCGTGCAGCTCGTCGTCGACGACTTCGGCACGGGCTACTCGTCGCTCGAGGCGTTCGCGGCATCGCCGTTCGACGGCCTCAAGATCGACCGCGGTTTCGTCCAGGACATGGAGACGAATCGCCGCCACCGCGCGATCGTGCGGACGGTCGCTGCGTTCGCCGACGACCTCGGGCTCGCGATCACGGCCGAAGGCGTCGAGACCGCCGCGCAGGCGCGCCTGCTCGGCGAGCTCGGTTGCGATTCGGCGCAGGGTTTCCATTTCTGCGCACCACTGCCCGCCGCGGCGCTCGAGCAGCGGCTCGCAGAGTCGGCCCCGATTCCCGCGCTGGCGTGATCGCAATCGCGGCGATCGGGCGCCAGCACGGCCGCGTTCGATCGCGGCCGCACCGATTGCGCCCGAGCTAGCGGCTTCGGCGACGCGCCGGACGTCCTGCGGCGGCCTTCTTCGACTTCCTGCCACGACCGGCCGGCTTCGCGAGCTGTTCGAGCCGCGCGGCGGCGTCGCGCCGGCCCAGTGCGCGAACCGCACTCAGGGCGCGCAATTGCGCAAGGCGAGGGCGTTTGCCGCGTTCCCAGTTGTAGATCGTCTGGCCTGTCACGCCGACCAGTCGACCAAAGCTTTCGGCGGAGAGGCCGAGGCGCTTGCGATGCGCGGCGACGCCACCAGCGCGATACCGCACCGGACCTTCACTGGCGTCGGCCGCGGCGGCCGGGGCCGCGCGGGCCGAGGCCCGCTTCAGCGCCGCGATTTCGCGCGCCTGCCCCACGACTTGCCGCTTGAGCGCCGCGATCGCGCGGCGATACGTCGCGCTGGCCGACTTCATTTGCCTGGTCTGCGCCCGCGTTTCCCTGCGCGCGATCCGCGAGACTTCCTGCCGTAGCAGCACGTTGAAGTTGGTCAATCGATCGCTCCGAGGTTGGGCACAGCACCAAGCATAACGAATGCGGGCCGCGCAATCCCGCGTGACACACGCCGGGTTATCGACCAACGCCAATTTGGGCGGCGGCTACGTGACCGGTCGTGCATTCGCAGGCCGATGGCGAATTCACCGGCAGGCATTTCCCGACGGCCGGTGACCGGATCGATGGTCACATCGAGCTGCGGTGTGCGAGAGTATGCCGTCAGCGTCGCGCAGCGAATTGCAGGTGAGGATACGGTCATGACGGGTGTCGATGAATTCGCAAGGCGCCTGGCGGAATCGCCCGAATGGCAGGCACTCCTGCAGCGCGTTGCCGAGCTCGAGCTCGAGGTCGCCGCGCTTCGTGGAGACCCGTCCACCACGATCGTCATCGGCGGCGCGAGCGCGGAGTGTCCGATGTGCGGCTCGGACCAGTTCCACAAGGCGGCGAAGGCCGATCCCGCGCACGGGATCATGACCGACCATTGGGTTTGCGGCGAATGCGAGCACGAGGAAGACCTGCCTCGCGATACCTTGCCGGCATAGGCGACGAACCCGGAGCGCGCGCGGGCGCGATCACCGCATCCTGCGGCGCTCCGATCGCCGCGTCCGATGACCGACCGGTCGCGTAACAGGCTGACACCGGATGGTCGCGCGATCGCGGCGTTTTCCTACTGGCAAGCCCTGCGTGCTGCACATAGGATCGGCGTGGGGTCCCCCGATGTCGCGGGGGAATCATCGCCCTTCGATTGGGGAATCGAATGATCCGAATGCTCCTCGTGGACGACCACGAGCTCGTCCGCACCGGTTTTCGCATGATCCTCGGCCGCGAAGCCGACATCGACATCGTCGCCGAAGCCGCATGCGGTGAAGACGCGGTGCGGCTTGCGAGGCAGATCAAGCCCGACGTCGTGCTGATGGACCTGAACCTGCCCGGCATCAGCGGGCTCGAGGCGACGATGCGGATCACCGCGGCGGAGCCGAAGGTGCGCATCATTGCCGTGACGGTGCATGGCGAGCAGCCGTTCCCGAAGAAGCTGCTCGAAGCCGGGGCGAGCGGTTACGTCACGAAGGCATGCCCCGCGGACGAGCTGATCTCGGCCGTGCGCACCGTCGCGCGCGGCGCGCGCTATCTCAGCCGCGACGTCGCGAATGCGATCGCGCTCGGTGCATTGAACGACCACGCCGAATCGCCGTTCGGAACGCTGTCGCCGCGCGAGCTCGAAGTCGCGCTCGCGCTCGCACGCGCCGAGTCGATGCAGGCGATCGCCGCGCGGCTGCACCTGTCGGCGAAGACCGTCGCGACGCACAAGTATCGTCTCTACGAGAAGGTCGGCGTCGACAGCGAGGTCGCGCTCGCGCACCTAGCGGTGCGCTACGGCCTCATCGAAGTCGCGGGCGCTCTGCGCTGACGCGGCGGGCCCGTTGGGCGACGTCGCGATCGCGACGCCGCCCGTGCGCCGTTACGGATTGCGGTCCGGTGCGTCGTCCGCTGCGTCGGGCGGCGCGGTGGCGTCGCGGTTCGACGGCACTGCGAACAAGGTGCGCTGCGGTTCGGCCTCACGCGCCTCTTCCGCGGGCGCGACGAGCGTCGGTGCAAGCGCGCGGTCGTCCGCCTGCGGCTGCTCCTCGCGTCGAACCGCGGTCGGCTCGGCGATCGGCGCGCGCTCCCGTTCGGGCTCGCGCGCCGCGAGCGGCAGCGGCACGATCGCGTCGAACACCGGCGGCGTGTACGACGAGCCGCCCAGTGCAGCGATCGGCAGCGGTTCGCGTTCGACCGCTACCGGCGCGATCGTGTCGACCGGCTCCGGCAGGGACGCCGTTTCGCGAGGCTCGTCGGGACGCGGGGCCTGGTACGGCTGGGAATACGGCGACTGCGGCGGCTCCGGACGGACATCGCGGTCGATCCCCGACGCGATCTGCGGCTCGTCACCGTCGTCATCTCCTTCCTCATCGCCTTCGTCGTTGTCGATCGACACGATCGCGACGCCGGCCGCCCCGAGCGCGGCAGCATCGGGCGTCGCGCCTTCTGCCGTGCGGTCGCCACGACGACGCCGACGTCCGCCACGACGCCCGCGGCGGCGCGAACGCGTCGCATCGGCAGCGGATGCCGCATCGGTCGCCGGCGCTTCGCCATTGGCCGACTGCTGCGCTTCGGCGACGACGGGCGCCGCGCTCGCGCGCTCGGGATCGTGCTCGGCGGCCTCGCTCGACGCGGCGACGGGCTTGGCGCGCCAGTCGGGCGGCGCCGGGCGCGGCGCTGCCGTTGCGGTTTCGGGACGCTCGTTGCGCGCGGGACGGTCCGCGCGTTCGGGACGCTCCGTGCGCTCCGTCGGCGCCGCGGCGCGTTCCACACGTTCGCCGCGCTCGGCACGTTCGCCGCGCTCGCCTCGGCCGCCGGCCTTCGGGCCGCGTGCCTCGCCGCGCGCGGCTTGGCCCGGGCGCTGGCCCTGGCCACCGGGACGCTGGCGTTCGCCACGCTCGCCACGCTCGCCGCGTTCGCCACGGCCACGCTGGTCACGGCCCTGACGATCCTGGCCCTGACCCTGGGGACGCGGGCCCCGTCCGGCGTCGCGCTGAGGGCGACGCGGATCGCGTGCCTCGTTGCGGCGCGCAGGTGCTGCGGCGGGCGGCGCGGACTTCGGTGCAGCCGACGTGCCGAACAACGACGCCATCAGCCGCGCCCAGAATCCGGGCTGCGGCTTGCGCTCGGGTGCCTTCGTGAATCGCTCCGGTGCCGCAACTTCGGCGACGACTGCGACTTCGACGGGCTCGTCGTGCAGCGGCGCGGGCGTCGCCGGCGTGACACCCGTGACGAGCGGCAGCTCGATCCTGCCGTTTGCGACGACCGGCTGCGGCGGCAGCACGGGCTCGACCGGCGTCGTGCGCTGGTAGCTCGGCCGGCGGTCCTCGACCATGTCGACGTGACGGATACGCTTGATCTCGTAGTGCGGCGTCTCGAGGTTGAGGTCCGCGACGATGACGATGCTCGTTTCCTGCCGCGCCTCGATCTCGACCAGCGGCCCGCGCTTCTCGTTGACGAGGAAGTTAGCGACCTCGGGCGGGACCTGCACGAGCACCTGGCCCGTGTTCTCCTTCATCGCCTCTTCCTCGACGATGCGCAGGATCGACAGCGACAGCGACTCGACGCCGCGCACGCGGCCGTGGCCGTCGCAGCGCGGGCAGATGATCTGCGTCGCCTCGTTGAGCGACGGGCGCAGGCGCTGGCGCGACATCTCGAGCAGGCCGAAGCGCGAGATGCGCCCGATCTGCACGCGCGCGCGGTCGACCTTGAGCGCATCACGCAGCTTCTCCTCGACGTCGCGCTGGTGGCGCGGGCTGTCCATGTCGATGAAGTCGATGACGATGAGGCCGCCGAGGTCGCGGATGCGCAGCTGGCGCGCGATCTCGACCGCGGCCTCGATGTTCGTGTTGAACGCCGTTTCCTCGATGTCGCTGCCCTTGGTCGCCTTCGACGAGTTGATGTCGATCGCGGTCAGCGCCTCGGAATGGTCGATCACGATCGAGCCGCCGGACGGCAGGCGCACGGTGCGCTCGAACGC
>DATLNY010000130.1:0-5992 GCA_035536495.1 Candidatus Saccharimonadia bacterium
CGAAGGCCGGGATCCAGCGCCTTCCAGCGTCGCAAGAGGCGCTGGGTCCCGGCTTGCGCCGGGATGACGCCAGATCAACGGTGCGGGCCAGTACCGGCCCTGGAGACATCATGGTCCTTTCCGATATCTCGATCCGCCGGCCCGTCTTCGCGATGGTGCTGTCCCTGCTGCTGATCGTCCTCGGCACGATCGCGTTCATGCGGCTGCCGCTGCGCGAGCTGCCGAACATCGACCCGCCGATCGTCTCGATCGAGACGAACTACCCGGGCGCGTCGGCCGCGGTGGTCGAGACGCGCATCACGCAGATCGTCGAGGACGCCGTCAGCGGCATCGAGGGCGTCGACGTCATCAACTCGCAGAGCCGCAACGGCCGCTCGGGCGTCACGATCGAGTTCACGCTCGCGCGCGACATCGAGAGCGCCGCGAACGACGTGCGCGACGCGGTGAGCCGCGTCGCGAACCGCATGCCCGACGAGGCGGACCCGCCGCAGGTCGCGAAGGTCGAGGCCGACGCCGAAGTCATCCTCTGGACGAACCTGCGCTCGAGCCGGCTCGACGAGCTCGCGCTGACCGATTACGCCGAGCGTTACATCGTCGACCGGCTGTCGAGCATCGACGGCGTCGCGCAGGTCCGAATCGGCGGCAGCCAGCGTTACGCGATGCGCATCTGGCTCGACCGCGCCGCGCTCGCCGCGCGCGGGCTCACGGTCAACGACGTCGAGCAGTCGCTGCGGCGCGAGAACGTCGAGCTCCCGGCCGGACGGCTCGAGTCGACGACGCGCGACTTCACGCTGCGCGTCAACCGCGGCTACCAGGGGCCTGCCGATTTCGAGCAGCTCGCGGTCGGCAAGGGCGCCGACGGGCACGTCATCCGGCTGTCGGAGGTCGCGCGCGTCGAGCTCGGCTCGAGCGAGCGCCGCTCGTACTTCCACAGCAACGGCGAGCAGAACCTCGGCCTCGGCATCATCAAGACATCGACCGCGAACTCGCTCGACGTCGCGACGCAGGCGAAGCGCGAGATCGCGCGGATCGCGCCGACGCTGCCCGAAGGCATGAACCTCACGGTCGCGTACGACACGACGATCTTCATCGACCAGTCGATCAGGGAGGTCTGGAAGACGCTCGCCGAAGCGATCCTGCTCGTGCTGATCGTGATCTACCTCTTCCTCGGCAGCGTCCGTGCCGCGCTGATCCCGGCCGTCACCGTGCCGGTGTGTGTCGTCGCGGCGTTCATTGCCTTGTGGATCTTCGGTTTCTCGATCAACCTACTCACGCTGCTGGCGCTCGTCCTGTCGATCGGGCTCGTCGTCGACGACGCGATCGTCGTGCTCGAGAACTGCCAGCGTCGCGTCGACCTCGGGGAGCCGCCCCTGGTCGCCGCCGACCGGGGAGCGCGCCAGGTCGCGTTCGCGGTGATCGCGACGACCGCCGTGCTGATCGCGGTGTTCCTGCCGGTAGCGTTCATGGAAGGCAACAACGGGCGGCTGTTCCGCGAGCTCGCGGTCGCGCTCGCGGGCGCCGTCGCGATCTCGGCGTTCGTCGCGCTGACGCTGACGCCGATGATGTGCTCGAAGCTGCTGCGCCCGCACCGCGAACAGCCGAAAGGCCTCAACGGCTGGATCGACCGGCAGTTCCGGCGCACGACCGACGGTTATCGCGGCCTCATCGGCCGCATCACTGCGTCGCGGCCGCGCGGGCTGCTCGCGACGTTCGTCGGCGCGATGCTCGTCGCGCTCGCGGCGTCCGCCGCGCTGTTCTTCCACGTCCCGCGCGAGCTCGCGCCGCCCGAGGACCGCGGCGCGTTCTTCGCGATGGTGCAGGGCCCAGAAGGCGCCGGCTTCGACTACACCGTCTCGCAGGTCAAGGAGGTCGAGCGCCGGCTCATGAAGTACACGGGCAAGGACGGACCCGTCGAGCGAATCAACACGCGCGTACCCGGCGGGTTCGGCGGCGGCGGGGAAATGCATACCGGCCAGGCGATCGTGCTGCTGAAGCCCTGGGACGAGCGCGACATCACGACGGCGGAGCTCGTGGCGAAAGTGCGCGGCGACCTCGAGTCGATCCCGGGCGTGCGCGCCCTGCCGCAGATCCGCCAGGGCCTCGTGCGCAGTGGCGGCCAGCCGCTGCAGGTCGTGCTCGGCGGCCCGAGCTACGAGGATCTCGTCCAGTGGCGCGACCGCCTGCTCGCGCGGCTCGAGAAGAATCCGCAGCTGTACGCGGTCGATTCGGACTACAAGGAGACGCAGCCACAGCTGCGCGTCTCGATCGACCGGACGCGCGCGGCGGATCTCGGCGTTTCGGTCGAGGAGATCGGGCGTACGCTCGAGACGATGATGGGCTCGCGCCGCGTCACGACGTATGTCGCCGACGGGGAGGAGTATGACGTCGTGCTGCAGGCGCAACTGTCCGATCGCGCGTCGCCGGCGGACCTGCAGAACCTCTACGTGCGCTCGTCGCGCTCGGGCGAGCTCATCCCGCTCGCGAACCTCGTGACGCTCGCCGAGCTCGCGGAGCCCGGCACGTTCAATCGCTTCAACCGGCTGCGTGCGATCACGGTGTCTGCCGGGCTCGCGCCGGGCTACACTCTCGGCGAGGCGATCGCGTTCTTCGAGCAGGCCGCCGAGGAGGAGCTGCCCGACGTCGCTCAGCTCGACTACAAGGGCGAATCGCGCGAGTACCGCGCGGCCGGCAGCGCCGTGATGTTCACGTTCGCGATGGCGCTGCTGATCGTGTTCCTCGTGCTCGCCGCGCAGTTCGAGAGCTTCATCCACCCGTTCGTCATCATGCTGACGGTGCCGCTCGCGGTGCTCGGCGCGCTGATCGGCCTCGCGGTCTGGGGCTCGTCGCTGAACCTCTTCTCGCAGATCGGCATCGTCATGCTCGTCGGGCTCGCGGCGAAGAACGGCATCCTCATCGTCGAGTTCGCGAACCAGCTCCGCGACGGCGGGATGAGCGTGCGCGAGGCGATCGTCGAGGCATCCTCGACGCGCCTGCGCCCGATCCTCATGACCTCGATCGCGACCGTCGTCGGCGCGCTGCCGCTCGTGTTCGCGAGCGGCGCGGGCTCGGCGAGCCGCATCACGATCGGCGTCGTCGTCGTGTTCGGCGTCTCGTTCTCGACGCTGCTGTCGCTGTTCGTCGTGCCGGCGTTCTACACGCTGCTCGCGCCGTTCACGAAATCCCCGGAGCACGTCGCGCGCGAGCTCGAGCGGCTCGAAGGCGAGCGCGGCGCGGCCGTTTCGTGAGCGCCCCGCGCGAGCCGACGCTCGGCGGCGACGGCTTCGTGCTGCGGCCGTTCCGTTCGACCGATCTCGACGAGCTCGTCGCGCTCGCCGACAACGAGCGCGTCTCGGCGATGCTGCGTGACCGCTTTCCGTTCCCGTACACGCGCGCCGACGGCGTGGCGTTCCTCGCCGACACGGCGGGCGCGCGCGACGACTGGCGCCTCGCGATCGAAGTCGACAGGCGCTTCGCAGGATCGGTCGGCTTTCGGCCCGGCTCCGACGTCCATCGCCACACGGCCGAGGTCGGGTACTGGCTCGGCGAGCCGTACTGGGGCCGCGGCCTCGTCACGGCGGCGCTGCGCGCCGCGACCCCGGTTGCGATGGACGCGCTGAAGCTCCACCGCGTCGCGGCCGGGGTCTATTCGGGCAATCCTGCGTCGGCGCGCGTGCTCGAGAAGGCCGGCTACGAGCACGAGGGCACGTTGCGCTGCGCCGTCGTCAAGCGCGGCCGGCTCCACGACGTCGAGCTCTACGCGCGGGTCCGCAGGAGCCTTGCCGATGCCGCGTGACGACGCACCCCGGAGCGCGCCGCCGCATTCGCCACGGCGCGAGCAGCGCGACCGCGAGCTTCGGATCTTCGGCGTCAATGCGTGCCTCGGGGCGTTCGCGCACCGCCCCGAGTCGATCCGCAAGGCGTATCTCGTCGAGGCGCTCGTGCCGCGTTTCCGCGATGCGCTCGCGGTGCTCGCGCGGCGCCGGATCGGCTATCGCATCGTCGCGGCCGACGACCTCGAGAAGCTCACGCAGTCGCAACACCACGAGGGCGTCTGCTTCGAGGTGCTGCGGCCGCCGCCGCTCGCGCTGCACGAGTTCCTCAAGCGCGATCGCGCGCGCGGCGAGGCGTCGCTGCTCGTCTGGCTCGACGGCGTCGGCAATCCGCACAACTTCGGCGCGGTGCTGAGGATCGCCGCGCATTTCGGCGCCGAGGCCGTGCTGTTGCCGCCCGGCTCGGGGCTTGCGATGACGGGCGCCGCGGCGCGCGTCGCGGAGGGCGCGGCCGAGATCGTGCCGGTCGTCGCGACCGGCGAGCTGCACGGTGCGCTCGACACGCTGCGCCGCGCGCGCTACGAGATCGCAGCAACCGTCGTGCGCGGCGGGCGCGATCTCTACCTCGAGGCGCTCCCGAAACGGCTCGTGCTCGTGTTCGGGGCCGAGAACACCGGGCTGTCGCCTGCGCTGTCGCACGCGGTGCCGCTGAAGCTCGAAATCCCGGGCACCGGCCTCGTCGAGAGCCTCAACATCGCGAGCGCCGTCGCCGTCGTCGCGGCGGAACACTGGCGCCGCCACCGCGGCGCGCGCGAGCGTTGATCATTCGAGCGCGCCCGCGTACCCTCGCGCGCCCAGCGCCGTCCGGATCGTCGATGCGTTCGCTTTTCCTGCTCGTGGCCCTGCTGCTGTCCACGGCGCCGCATGCCGCCGAGCGCAGCTACGACGTCCACTATCTCGCCGAGTTCCTGCCGGCGCAGAAGGCCGTGCGCGTCACGATCACGCTCGAGCACGACACGGGGCGCGCGACGAGCCTCGACTTCGTGATGCCGGCGGCACGCTACGCCGACGTGACGGCGGACGGCACGATGTCGCGCGATGGCGACCGCGTGCGCTGGGTCCCGCCGAAGGCCGGCGGCCGCTTCAGTTACACCTACCGGATCGATTCGCAGCGTTCCGACGACAGCTACGACGCGCGCATCACCGACGACTGGGCGATCCTGCGCGGCGACGACCTGTTTCCGTCCGCGAAGGTGCGCACGACGAAGGACACGGACTCGCGCGCGCGTTTGCATATCAGGTTGCCGCCGGGCTGGACCGGTTACGAGACGCCGTACGTGCGATCGAAGGAGGAGCCCCACTACGTCATCGTCAACCCGAAGCGCCGTTTCGACCGGCCGGTCGGCTGGATCATCGCGGGCAAGCTCGGCGTGCGACGCGAGTGGATCGACGGCACGGAATTCTCGGTCGCGGCGCCGAGGGGCGAGGGCATGCGCCGGATGGACGTGCTGTCGCTGACGAACGTCGTGTTCTACGAGATGCTCCACGCGTTCGGGACGATGCCGCCGAAGATCCTGATCGTCGGCGCCGGCGATCCGATGTTCCGCGGCGGGCTGTCGGGGCCGCGCTCGCTCTGGCTGCACGCGGAGCGGCCGCTGATCAGCGAGAACTCGACCAGCACGCTGATCCACGAGCTGACGCACGTCATCACGCGCATCCGCGGCCACCGCGGCCACGACTGGATCACCGAAGGGATCGCCGAGTTCTATTCGCTAGAGCTGATGCGGCGGGTTTCGCTGCTGAGCGAAAGGCGCTACCGGAACGCGCTGCGCTTCGCACGCAGATGGAGCGCGGACGTGACTTCGCTGCGGGCTTCCGACGCGGGCGGCAAGCGTACGGCGCGCGCCGTGCTGTTGCTGGTCGAGCTCGACCGCGAGATCCGGCGCAAGACCGACGATCGGCGCGACATCGACGACGTCACGCAGAAGCTCATGGAGATCGGCAAGGTCACGACCGACGACCTGCGCGAAATCAGCGAGCGGATCGTCGACGGCAAGGTCGACGCGCTCGAGACGCCGCTGCTGCGATAACCGACGTCGTCGGGACGGGCCGTCGGGGCTTTCGCCCCTCCCACAGTGATTCTGGAGCGCTTCGCACGGGCGGGACGGTTTCGCGTGCGGGGAAACGGGCTACGCGAACGCAGCAGGTGTGCGCCGCGGTTC
>DATLNY010000131.1:0-6874 GCA_035536495.1 Candidatus Saccharimonadia bacterium
ATCTTGCGATGTCGAAGTTGGTGTGGGTGCTGCTGACCCTGATCCTGGGCATCGCGACATCGGCGTCCGCGGCCGACTTGCCGTACGTCAACTGGGAAAACCACCCCGCGCATGCGCTCGACCTGAGCCCCGACCGGCAGCTGCTCGCGGTCGCGCATACGGCCGACCAGTGCGTGCAGTTCTTCGACGTTGCGTCGGGCGAGCCTGTCGCCGCGGGACATGTTGTGGTCGGCGTCGATCCCGTCTCGGTGCGGTTCCGCAACGATCGTGAGCTCTGGGTCGTCAACCACATCTCCGATTCGATCAGCGTCGTCGACGTGCCGGGCCGGCGCGTCACCGCGACGCTTGCCACCGGCGACGAGCCGTTCGACGTCGTGTTCGCGCGCTCGCGCGCGTTCGTGAGCTGCTCGCAGGCGAACGAGATCCGCGTGTTCGAGCTATCCGACCTCTCGCGCGCGCCGGTCGCGATCCCGATCGCGGCCGAGGAGCCGCGGGCGCTCGCGGTGAGCCCCGACGGGCGCACCGTTTATGCCGCGATCTTCGAATCGGGCAACGCGACGACCGTGCTCGCGGGCGGCTTCGCACCGAACAACCGCGTGATCCAGCCGCTCAACGCGGTCGGCGACCCGCGCGGGCCCTACGCCGGACGCAATCCGCCACCGAACGCCGGCGCGAACTTCGATCCGCCGATCCACCCCGCTGCGCAGCCTCCGGCGGTCGGCCTCATCGTGCGCAAGCATCCCGACAACCGCTGGCGCGACGACAACACGCGCGACTGGACCGACCTCGTGTCGGGCCCGTTCGCGAACGCGTCCGGCCGGCGCATCGGCTGGGACCTGCCCGATCGCGACGTCGCGATCGTCGACGCCGACACGCTCGCGGTGCGCTACGCGACCGGCCTCATGAACATCAACATGGCGATCGCGGTCCATCCCGCGAGCGGCGAGATCGGCGTCGTCGGGACCGAAGCGCTCAACGAGATCCGCTTCGAGCCGAAGGTCAACGGTCATTTCGTGCGCGTCCACTTCGCGCGCCTTGCGGCGGGCGGCACCGGCGGAAAGACGATCGTCGATCTCAACGCGCACCTCGACTACCGCGCGTCCTCCGTTGCGCAGCCGCTGCGCGACCGCTCGCTCGGCGATCCGCGCGCGCTCGCGTGGACCGCCGACGGGCGCCGCGGCTTTATTGCTGGCATGGGCTCGAACAGCGTCGTCGAGATCGACGCGAGCGGCGCGCGCGTCGGCGCACCGATCGCGGTCGGCCAGGGACCGCTCGCGCTCGCGCTCGACGAAGGGCGTTCGCGGCTCTACGCCTGGAATCATTTCGACGCGACGCTCTCGTCGATCGATCTCGGCACGCGGGCGGAGCTTTCGCGCGTCGCGGCATTCAATCCGCTACCCGCGGCGATCCGTGCGGGACGTCCGCTGCTCTACGACACGCACCGCACTTCGGGCCTCGGCCAGGCCTCGTGCGCATCGTGCCACGTCGACTCGCGCACCGATCGCCTCGGGTGGGACCTCGGCGATCCGGCGGGCGCGCCCGCGCGCTTCGACCAGAACTGCCTCACGACGATCGGTGCCGGCGTCGAGCCCTGCCGCGACTACCACGCGATGAAGGGCCCGATGACGACGCAGACGCTGCAGGACATCATCGGGCACGAGCCGCTGCACTGGCGCGGCGATCGCGCCGGCATCGAGGCGTTCAACGGCGCGTACGAGGCCCTGCTCGGCGACGACGCGCAGCTGACGACGATCGAGATGCAGGCGTTCGAGGACTTCCTCGCGACGATCACGTTCCCGCCGAACCCGCACCGGACGATCGACAACGCGCTGCCGGGCGCGCTGCCGCTGACGGGCCAGTACACGAGTGCGCGCTTCGGCATGGCGGGCCGCCCGCTCGGCACAGGCGATGCGGTCCGCGGCCTTCAGCTTTACTCGCGCGGCCTGCTCGACTCGCCGTTCCAGTGCGCGAGCTGCCACACGTTGCCGACCGGCATGGCCGCGAACGGCCCGCTGTTCATCGCGCTCGCGAACTTCTCGTCGGGCGGCATGCCGATCGCGACGGGCCCCAACGGCGAGAACCATCTTGGCATCGTCAGCGTCGACGGCTCCACCAACGTGTCCATCAAGGTCCCGCATTTGCGCAACCAGCACGAAAAGGTCGGCTTCGAGCTCGGCCGCACCGACAGCACGGCCGGATTCGGCTTCCTCCACGACGGCTCGGTCGACTCGCTCGCGTCGTTTCTTTCCGCGCGCGCATTCAGTGTGGGCAGCGACCAGGACGTCGCCGACCTCGTTGCGTTGATGATGGCGTTCACGGGCTCGGACTTCGGCAATGCGAACCCGCTGCTCGGCGGTCCCGCGCCGCCGTCGCGCGACACGCACGCAGGTGTCGGCGCGCAGGTGCATTTCGCCGGCGGCGCGATACCGCTGCGGGTTGCGCAGTCGCTCGCGATCGCGCGCACCGGCGCGGTCGACCTCGTCGTGCGCTCGGGTTCCGCGGGCTACGCGTTCGATCGCGCGAGTGACACGTTCCTGCGCGCCGACGCCGCGCCCGCGCTGCCGGTCGCTGCATTGCAGGCGCTCGCGAGCAGCGAGAGTCCGCAGACCTGGACGCTCGTCCCCGCGGGGCTCGCGCTGCGGCTCGGGATCGATCGCGACGGCGACGGCAAGCGCGACGCCGAAGAGCTGCGCCAGGGCTCGAATCCCGCCGACGCATCGTCGACGACGCTGCGTGCCGCTGCGGGGCTCTGGTACAACCCGCAGCGCAGCGGCCACGGCTTCGACCTCGAATTCCTCGGCAGCGCGATGGCGGTGACCTGGTACACGTTCCTCGAGGACGGCTCGCCGACCTGGTATCAGGCCGCGGCGCCCGCCGCGAATCCGTGGACCGCGACGATGAACCGCTACACGTGGAATCCGGCGACGCGCACGGTGCAGGCGCAGGCCGTCGGCGAGCTTCGCCTCGCGTTCGACGATGCGCGAACCGCGCGCTTCGACTGGCGCCTCGGCGAACGCAGCGGCAGCGAGCCGGTGCAGCGGCTCATCGCGGGCGCAGGCGTCGCAGCGCCCGATCGCACCGGCACGTGGTACGACCCTGCGCAACCGGGCTGGGGCTTGAGCCTTTACAGCGAAGGCGGCGTGCGCGGCTCGGTGCTGTATTTCTACGACGGCGACAACCAGCCGCGCTGGGTGCTCGGGCAGGAAGTGCAGAGCGCGGAGCCGCGCAGGCCGATGCTGAGCTTCCGCGGCTTCTGCCCGTCGTGTCCCGCGGTACCGACGACGACGAGCGACGGCGGCCAGATCGAATTGCGCTTCGACGCCGCGCGCCGCGCGACGCTCGTCACCGATGTGTTCGATGCAGCGCAACCTGCCGCGCGATGGCAACGCGGCCCGGTCGCGATCGTGCCGCTGTCGGACCCGGTGGCGCGGCCCGAGTCCTTCTGACAAGCAGCTCAACGAATGCGGAACGCGTCCGCCTCGCCCTCGCCGACGAAGCGCCGTTGCGCGGAGGGCGCCGGCCGCTGCGCGAGCACGCGACGCCACGCCAGCCAGTCCCGCCGGTCGATCGCCACTGCCGTCTGCTCGACACCGCGCGCGCGCGCCTCGGCTTCGCGGAAGCGGCAGAAGTCGACGTAGTCCTCGACTTCGCGCCGCAGTGCGCGCTGCGCGAGCTCGATCAACACCGCATCGTCGAGCATGCCGTAGACGGGCACGTCGTCCGGGATCAGGTCGTCCTGCCGAAGCACGTACGACATCACCATGCCGATGCGTTCCGAATCACTCTCGCCGAGTCGCCACGCGGCGTCGGCGGCCATCGCGCAAAGCCGCTCGGCGTCCTCGAGGCGCCGCTGCACCGAGAGAGCACCTTCCCGGGCCTCGTGGCCCGCGAGCTGGCGCACGGTCGAAGCGATGAGCGCAGCGTCGAGGCGCGGTGCACCCGGCGCGACCGACTGGATGATTGCGTTGAATTCGTCGACGCGCGCGGCGTCGAGCGCTCCGGGTTCCTGCGGGGACGTGCGTGACCGATCGTCCTCGGCGGTCGCGATGAGACGGCTGATCAGCGAAACCTGGCCATTCATTACGCGGTGCATCGGACTCCTCCGTTGGGGTGCTCGATCCGATACGCGATCGCGGCCAGCGATGACAGCCCGCGACACGGATCGCGCTGCTGTCATGCGCCGCGACAATCGCGTATCGGTGATGCGGGCGGAGAAACCCGCCCCCGCGTAAGGACGCGCGGCAACCCCGCGCACGCGGCGCAGGACGCGCGGCCATGCGGGATCCGAAGGAGCAACCCATGTGCAAGCGAATAGCAATTCTTCTCGCCGCCGTCGTCGGCACGGTGAGCGCGGGCGACGGCCAGTCGCCGCTGACCGGTGCCGAGATCGACGCGTGCGTCACGGCCGGCGTGCTGACGAACGAGCAGGCGGACCAGTTGTCCGGCGCGCGCACGCCGCACGCCGAATACCGCACGGAGCTGCCGCGCGTCGCGAACGCGTGCGAGCGATACCTCGAGCAACCCGAGGCCGAGCGCGTCATCGCCACCGGGCCACGCAGCGAGCGCGAGGAGCGCATGCTGCAGGGTGCGGCGACGCCATACGCGGAGTACCGCACGTCGTATACGCGCCTTTCGGCCGAGGAGGCGCGCAAATCCGGGGCCTCCGAGGCCGAGGAAGAGCGTAAGTAACACCGGGGCCGGCGGGCCGGCTTCGGGCCGGCTCGCCGTCGGGTGAGCCCTGTTGCGATTCGCGGAGCGGCACGAGTACGATCGTCGCGCCGCAGTTCGCAACGGGCACAGGGCGCCCCGGGGAGCGACGTGGCATGGGCTCGTTTGCTACGACTCGCTGGAGTCTCGTCGTCGCGTCCTGCGGCGACAGTGCCGACGCGCGCGCCGCGCTCGACGCGTTGTGCAGCGCATACCGCGCCCCGATCCTTGCGTTCGTGCGCCGCCACGGCCACGCGAAGCAGGAGGCCGAGGACCTCGTCCAGGCGTTCTTCCTTGCCCTGATCGAGCACCGGTACCAAGCTGCGGCCGATCCCGCTCGCGGTCCGTTCCGCACGTTCCTGCTGCTCGCGCTCAAGCGCTTCCTCTCGAAAGCCGCCGCGCGCGAGCATGCCGTGAAGCGCGGCGGCGGCCGCGACTTCGTCGCGTACGACGGCGACGAAGCGCCGACCGGTGGCGCCGCCGCCGCGGCAGAATCGCCGGAAGCCGCATTCGACCGGTACTGGGCGCTCACGGTGCTCAATCGAGCGCTCGCACGGCTCGAACACGAGGCCGGCCAGGCCGGCAAGGCGGAGCTGTTCGAGCGACTGCGCGTCCACGTCGCGGACGGGGCGGAGGCGCACGACTACGACGCCGACGCCCGCGCGCTCGGCGTCGCGCCTAACACGGTCGCGGTCGCGGTGTACCGGCTGCGCAAGCGCCTACGGGAGATCGTGCGCGAGGAGCTCGCCGATACCGTCAGCGATGCGAAGCACCTCGACGACGAGCTCGGGTCGCTGCGCGCGGCGCTCGGCGGCGCCGTGTGAGCGGTCATCGCGTTCGGCGTTTGCGTAGTTGTCCGGGTCGAGACCGCCGGAGGCTTCGATGAGCGACGAACCCGCGCGCCAGGCCACGCCGCGTCCAGTCCAGTTCGCGACGACGCGCTGGTCGCTCGTCGCGCACTCCGCGTCGAACGATGCGCGCGCGGCGCTCGCCGAGCTCTGCACGCGTTACCGCTACCCGGTATATGCGTATCTTCGCCGCTGCGGCCACGAGCCGGTCGCTGCGCGCGACCTCGCGGACAGCTTCTTCGCGATGCTGCTCGCCGAGGGTGAAGGCCTGCCGCAACACGGCCGCTTCCGTGCGTACCTGCTCGACGCCTTGCACCGCTATCTCGCATCGGACCGCCGAATCTCACCGGCCGCGGCCGGCGCGGGGCGCACGTCTTCGGAGATCGATCCGCTCGAGCATCGTGCGCGCCACGAGCTGCCGGAGCGCGGAACGCCGGACCAGGTCTTCGCGCAGGGCTTCGCGCTCGAGGTCCTGTCGGGTGCGCTCGGCAAGCTGAAGCTCGAAGCGCTCGGCGCTGGACGCACGGCCCTTTTCGAGCGCCTCGAGCCGTGGCTCGCGGCGGATCCGCCGCCCGGCACACACGACACGATCGCCCGCGACGTCGGAATGCAATCGCTCGCCGTCGCGATCGCGCTGCGCCGGCTGCGCGAGCGCTTCCGCGAGCTCGTCGACCGCGAGCTCATCGACACGGTCGGCGACGCGGACACGCTCGCGTCGGAGCGCGCGTCGCTCGCGCGAGTGCTCGCTGGAACCGCGGGCTGAGAAGTCGCCCATGCCGACGCCCACCTCCCACTCCGCAACGATCGAGCTCGAACCGTCCTGGCTCGCACGATCACTCCAGGCGCCGCTCGCGCAGCTCGCGTTCGGCGAGCGCAGCGCGCCGGGCAGCGCGAGCGCACCGTCGCGCTCGTCCCACCTCGCGTTCCTCACGCCGACCGCGCTCGAGCTCGACCTGTCGGATCCCGCGGCGCGCGATTTCGGAGATTACGAGCTGCTCGAGTTGCTCGGCCAGGGCGGCATGGGCGTCGTGTATCGCGCGCGGCAGCATTCGCTCGACCGCGACGTCGCGCTGAAGCTGTTGTCGGCAGGTCCGTGGGCCTCGGCCGATTTCATCGAGCGATTCCGGCGCGAGGCGCAATCCGCCGCGCGCCTGCAGCACCCGAACATCGTCTCGGTGCACGAGATCGGCTCGCGCGATGGGCTCAACTTCTTCTCGATGGCGCTGGTGCGCGGGCCGAGCCTCGCGAGCGTGCTCAATGAGCGCGCCGCGCTTGCGCCGCGCGACGCAGCAACGCTGCTGCGCACCATCGCCGAAGCG
>DATLNY010000132.1:0-2102 GCA_035536495.1 Candidatus Saccharimonadia bacterium
CGAGCAGCCCGAGCCGGTCGAGCGCCGCGCGCACGCGGCGCTCGAGCTCGACCCGTGACACCGCGGCGATGACGAGCGGCAGCGCGACGTTGTCGAACACGGTGCGGTCCATCAGCAGGCGGTGGTCCTGGAACACCTGCCCGACCTGCCGGCGCTGCGCCGGTACGCCGCGCGCCGGCACCTTGCCGAGGTTGCGCTCGCCGAGCATCACCGCTCCGCGCGTCGCGCGCTCGACCAGCGAAACGAGCTTCAGCACCGTGCTCTTGCCGGCGCCCGAGTGCCCCGTCAGGAACACGAACTCGCCGGGCGCGAGCGCAAAGCTGACGTCGCGCAGCGCCTCGTGGCCGCTTGGGTAGCGCTTGGTGACGGATTCGAAGCGGATCACTGCTCTATCGGATCAAGGTGTTCAACTCGAAGATCGGCAGCATGATCGCGAGCACGATGAACAGCACGAGCCCGCCGACGAGCACGATGACGCCGGGACCGAGCACCGCGGCGAACGTCGCGAGCGACGATTCGACCTCGCGCGCCTGCTGCAGCGCGGCCTGCTCGAGCATCTCGTCGAGCCGGCCGCTCTTCTCGCCGCTCGCGATGAGACGCACGGCGACCGGCGGGAAGTAGCCCGACTCGGCCAGTGCGCGCGCGAATCCGCCGCCCTCGCGCACGCGCGCGGCCGCCCGCTTCAGGGCGTCGTGCATCGGCCGGTTGCGGACGGTGCCCGCGGCGAGCTGCATCGCCTCGAGCAGGTTGACGCCGCTGGCCGAAAGCGTCGCGAGCGTGCGCGCCGCGCGCGCCGTGTTCGTCGCGCGCACGAGCCGGCCGATCAGCGGCAGCTTGAGGACGAAGCGGTCGAGGCGCTCGCGCACGGCATCGCGGCGCGCCGCGTAGCGCAGAACGACTATCGCGAGCACGAGCAGCACGAGACCTGCGAGCCCGTAGTCGCGCACCGCGGCGGCGATCGCGATCAGCACGCGCGTCACGAGCGGCAGCTCCTGCCCGAGGTTCGCGAACACGTCCGTGACCTGCGGCACGACGTAGACGAGTAGCCCGGTCGCGATCGCGATCGCGACGACGGTCAGCAGCAGCGGATAGGCGAGCGCGACCCACAGGGCGCGTGTCAGCGCGTCGCGGCTTTCGGTGTAGTCGGCGAGACGGTCGAGCGCGTGGCCGAGCTTGCCCGACGATTCGCCGGCCGCGACGGTCGCGCGGTAGATCTCCGGGAAGCTCTCGGGAAATTCCGCGAGTGCCGCCGCGAGCGTGCTGCCCTCCATCACGCGCGAGCGCAGCTGCACGACGAGCGCGCGCGAGCGCGCGCGCTCGGACTGTTCCGCAAGCGCCTGCAGCGACTCGTCGATCGGCAGCCCGGCCCCGACGAGCGTCGCGAGCTGCCGCGAGACCAGCGCGAGCTCGGTGCGCGACAGGCCGCGGCGGAAGTACGACGCGACGTCGGACGAGCTCGGGCCCTCCCTGACCGCCTCGACCTCGAGCGGCGTCAGGCCCCGCTCACGCAGCACCCCGCGCGCGGCGCGCACGGTGTCGGCCTGCAGCACGCCGCGCTGCGTCTGGCCCTGCGCGTCGAGCGCGCTGTACTCGTAGGCGGACATCGCGGCAGCTTACCGAGGACGCGCGGGCGCGCGCACGGCGGCGGGCCGGGCCTGCGGCGCGACGGGCCCCCGCCCCGTGGATGCGCGGGACGGGGAAATCCCCACGCAGGGCGGGTATCGAGCGGAGTGCCCTCGAGCTGGTTCGCGCCGATGATCCGGACCACCGGCGCCCGCCAGCGTCGTTGCAATCGTGCCGTGACCGGCGGATCATCCGGCGCGGGGCGCGAGAGGTCGAAGATGAATGTCGTTCATGTATTGCGCTGGGACGATGCCCAGGCCGTCCGCCTGCCGTCCCATGTCCGCCTCGATTGCGACACGGTCGAGGTGATCCAGCGCGGTGACGAAATCGTGCTGCGCCCCACGTCGTCGCACCTGCGCCGTGCCGCCGAGCTGATCGCCTCGCTCGAGGATCCGCGGCTCGCCTGACGCTTCAGCGCTTGCGCGTGACGCGCAGGCTCGCGCCACGCGGCGCGAGCCACCACATCAATCCGTGGATCT
>DATLNY010000133.1:0-3760 GCA_035536495.1 Candidatus Saccharimonadia bacterium
GGCGAAGTGCTCGCCGCGCGCCCCCAGGGGTTCGCACCGGTGCTCGTCGCGACGCGCGCGGCACTGCGTGGGGGCGACACCGATGCCGCGCTCGCGCGCCTCGATACGCTCGCGGCCGACCTGACGAGACCGCAACGCCGCCTCGCCGACGCACTGCGCGGCCACGTGCTCGATCGCCGCGACGATCCGGCCGGCGCGACGCGCGCGTGGCTCGCGGCGCACGCGGGCCTCGACTCGCCGCGCGCGCGGCCGACGCTGCGCCCGCTGCCCCCGTCGCTCGCCGAAGCGATCGGGAACGCGCGCGCCGCAGGCGCGATCGGCACGTCGCGCAACCCGCACGCGCTGCTGATCGGCACGCCCGGCTCCGGCGTCGAGCGCGCCGCGGCGCTGCTCGCCGATGCGCAAGGCGCGCTCGTGCTCGCGGACCGCTACGGCCGCAACCCGCGCCACGACGAGTTCGAGGCGCCGCAGCTCGGCCGCTACATGGGCGAGATCTCCGACGAGGACGCGCGCTTGTTCGCGCGCCACTACGTCAAGCCGCTCGAGCGCGCCGGCGTGCCGTCCGAACGCGCGCTGATCGACTGGCTGCCGCATTTCGATGCGCAGTTCCTGCCGATCATCCATCGCACGTTCGGCCCGACCCGGCTCGTCGTCGTGCAGCGCGGCGAGCGTGCCGAGCTGCTCGACTGGCTCGCCTACGGCGGCGCGCACGGTTACCGCATCGACTCGCTCGAATCCGCGCGCAGTCATCTTGCGCTCGCGCACCAGCACCTCGAATTCGCCCGCGAGCACGGCGCGATGCCGGTGCTCGTGCTCGACGGCAATGCGCTCGTCGCCGATCCGGCCGCGGCGGTCGAGGCGCTCGCGCGCTTCCTCGAGCTGCCCGCGTGGACGCCGGGCGACGCGTGGCAGCGCTCCGCGCGCGCGCTCGGCGGGCTGCCCGCGCAGCTGCCGGCCGGACGCGACCTCGCGTACGCCGCGAGCCTCGACTGACGTCGATGGCGACCTGGTACGTGATCCTGCTCGCCGTCGTCCAGGCGATCACGGAGTTCATGCCGATCTCGAGCTCGGGGCACCTCGGCCTCGCGGGATTTTTTTTTGGCCTGCCGTACCAGGGGCTGACGTTTGACCTCGCGCTGCACCTCGGCACGCTGTTCGCGATCGTCGCGTATTTCCGGCGCGACCTGGCGCTGCTCGCGCGCGAGACGCTCGCGCTGCGCAGCTTCAGGGCGGTCAACCCGACGCAGCGCATGGGGCTCGGCATCGTGCTCTCGACGATTCCCGCGGCGATCGTCGGCGCGTCGATGCCCGATGCGTTCACCGAATCGCTGCGCACGCCCGTGCTGATCGCGATCAACCTCATCGTGTTCGGCGTGCTGCTCGGCCTCGCGGACTTGAAGGGGCGGCAGCAGCGCGAGGCGTCCTCGCTCGGTTACCGCGACGCGCTGCTGATCGGCCTCGCGCAGGCGCTCGCGCTGATCCCCGGTACGTCGCGCTCGGGCGTCACGATGACGGCCGCGCTCGCGCTCGGCCTCACGCGCGATGCCGCCGCGCGCTATTCGTTCCTAATGGCGGTGCCGATCACCGTGCTTGCGTGCGCGCACGGTGGACTTTCGTTCGCGAAGAGCGACGAAGCGCTCGACGGCAAGGCGCTCGTGCTCGGCATCGCGGTCGCGGCGGTTGCAGGCGTCGCGGTGATCCACTTCCTGCTCGCGGTGCTGCGCCGGCTCGGCACCGCGCCGTTCGTGGTCTATCGCATCGCGCTCGGCGTCATCGTGCTCGTGCTGGTCGCGCTGCGCGCACCGTGATGGTGCTTGCGATGCACCAATGTAGGAGGGGTCTCGGCCCCGACCGGAGCCCCAGTCGGGGCTGAGGCCCCTCCTACAGGGATTGCGCGACGATTTTGCAGCGCGGCATGGCTGGCACAACCGTTGCTGTAGACCCGCGTCCCCCTTCGATGGAGCGCGCGCGATGTCGGTCGAGAACTACAACAAGCTGGTCAAGGACAACGAGGTCGAGTTCGTCGACCTGCGCTTCGCCGACCTGCTCGGCAAGCACCACCACGTGACGTTCCCCGCGAAGGCCGTCGATGCCTCGACCTTCGAGGACGGCAAGATGTTCGACGGCTCCTCGATCGCGGGCTGGAAGGGCATCAACGAGTCCGACATGGTGCTGCTGCCGGATGCCGCGACCGCGGTGCTCGATCCGTTCGCCGAGGATCCGACGCTGATCCTGCATTGCGACGTGCTCGAGCCCTCGACGATGCAGGCCTACTCGCGCGACCCGCGCTCGGCCGCGAAGCGCGCCGAGGCCTACGTCAAGGCGAGCGGCATCGCCGACGCCGCGTTCTTCGGCCCCGAGCCCGAGTTCTTCATCTTCGATTCGGTGCGCTGGCAGAACGGCATCAACGCGGCCGGGTTCGAGATCGAATCGGAAGAGGCCTCGTGGTCGTCGAACAAGCAGTTCGAGGCCGGCAACACCGGCCATCGCCCGGGCATCAAGGGCGGCTACTTCCCGGTCGCGCCGGTCGACTCGCTCGGCGACATCCGCGGCGAGATGTGCAAGCTGCTCGAGGCGATGGGCGTGCCGGTCGAGGTGCACCATCACGAGGTCGCGACCGCGGGCCAGTGCGAGATCGGCACGCGCTTCAACACGCTCGTACGCAAGGCCGACGAGCTCATGACGCTGAAGTACATCGTCAAGAACGTCGCGCACCGCCACGGCAAGACCGCGACGTTCATGCCGAAGCCACTGGTCGGCGACAACGGCTCGGGCATGCACGTGCACCAGTCGCTCTCGAAGGGCGGCACGAACCTGTTCGCCGGCGAGGCGTACGGCGGGCTCTCGCAGATGGCGCTGTGGTACATCGGCGGCATCTTCAAGCATGCGCGAGCGATCAACGCGTTCGCGAACTCGACGACGAACTCGTACAAGCGCCTCGTGCCCGGCTTCGAGGCGCCGACGATGCTTGCGTATTCGGCGCGCAACCGCTCGGCTTCGTGCCGCATCCCGTGGGTCTCGAGCCCGAAAGCCCGCCGCATCGAGATTCGCTTTCCCGATCCGGTCAACTCGGGCTACATGACGTTCACCGCGCTGCTGATGGCGGGGCTCGACGGGATCCGCAACAAGATCGACCCCGGCGCGCCGATGGACAAGGACCTCTACGACCTGCCGCCGGAAGAGGAGAAGAACGTCCCGAAGGTCTGCCATTCGCTCGACATGGCGCTCGAGCACCTCGACGCCGACCGCGAGTTCCTGAAGGCGGGCGGCGTCTTCAGCGACGACATGATCGACGGCTACATCGAGCTCAAGATGCAGGAAGTGACGAAGTTCCGCATGTCGACGCATCCGATCGAGTTCGCGCAGTACTACTCGATCTGACCCCAGGGCGAGGGCTAGGGCGAGGGCGCGCATTTGCGGTGTCCCCGCATCTCGCGCCCTCGCCCTAGCCCTCGCCCTCTTATGCCGTTTGCGACCTGGCTGCTCTATCTCGTCACCGACGTCGCGCTCGCGCTGACGCCGGGGCCCGCCGTGCTGTTCGTCGTCGGCACCGGGCTGCGGCACGGATTCCGTCCGGCGCTCGGCGCAAACCTCGGGATCCTCACCGCGAACACGATCTACTTCGCAGCGTCCGCGCTCGGGCTCGGCGTGCTGCTCGCGGCGGCCGAGCCGGTGTTCGTCGCGCTGCAGTGGATCGGGGCGGCGTACCTCGTGTGGCTAGGCGTCGCGTCGCTGCGCGCGGCATCGCGCGCGCGCGGCG
>DATLNY010000134.1:0-4679 GCA_035536495.1 Candidatus Saccharimonadia bacterium
CCGACAATGCGACGTTCATGCGAAACGTGCCGGAGCCCGAGCGATAGCGCGCGATGCGCTCGCGCGTGTCGTCGTCGATGTCGGCCGGCGCGACGAGCCGCTCGTAGAGCAGCTTGGGGTGGATGTTCGAGACGATGCAGCGCGCCGTGTATTCGCGGCCGTCCGCGAGCGCGACGCCGCGCGCGATACCGTCCTTCACGGTGACGCTCGCGACCGGCGCATCGGTCACGAGCTCGACGCCGCGCGCGCGACACTCGGCCGCCATCGCCTGCGAGATCGCGCCCATGCCGCCGATCGCGTGGCCCCAGACGCCGGACTTGCCATTGACCTCGCCGAACACGTGGTGCAGCAGCACGTACGCGGAGCCCGGCGTGTACGGGCTCGCGAAATTGCCGACGACCGAGTCCCAGCCGAGCGCCGCCTTCAGCGGCTCCGATTCGAACCAGTGGTCGAGCAGCTCGCCGGCGCTTTTTGCGAAGAGGTCGAGGAGGTCGCGCCGGCCGCGCATGTCGAGCTTCCGCAGGCGCTTCGCGACCTGGTACGACGCGAGCCAGTCGGCGAACACAAAGCGGTCGGAAACGTTCGGCGGCGTCTGCGTCGTCAGCTCGCGCAGCACGACGACGATGCGATCGAGCATCGCGTAGTACGCGGGAAGCCGCTGCGCGTCGCGCTTCGAGAACTTCGCGACCTCGGCCGCGCCGTGCTCGCCGCCGAGGCGGAACGAACGCCCGTCGGGCAGCGGCAGGAAGTTCGAGTACGGACGCTCGACGATGCGCAGCCCGTGCTGCTCGAGCTTCATGTCGCGCGCGACGCGCGGATTCAGCAGGCTGACCGTGTAGCTCGCGGTCGAGTTGCGGAATCCCGCATGGAACTCCTCGGTGACCGCGGCGCCGCCGAGGATCGCGCGCCGCTCGAGCACCGTCACGGATAGTCCCGCCGCGGCGAGATACGCGGCGCAGACCAGGCCGTTGTGGCCGCCGCCGACGATCACGGCATCCCGGGTCGTTATTCCGGTCATGGCAGCGGGCTCCGTGGGGTCCGGGCGAAGTTCC
The DNA here is from genome assembly GCA_035536495.1 of Candidatus Saccharimonadia bacterium. Lineage (GTDB taxonomy): Bacteria > Pseudomonadota > Gammaproteobacteria > Xanthomonadales > Ahniellaceae > DATLNY01. The sequence goes on from DATLNY010000134.1 coordinate 1,053, forward strand.
GTCGCCGGATCTCGTAGAGCGCATTGAGCTCCGGCTTGTCGTGAGCAGCTCGGATCCCCGGATGCACGGGCCACTCCTCGGGCAGCATGAAATAGTCGTCGCCGACGAACGCGGGATCGCGGGTCTCGTAGGCGCGTTCGAGCGACACCGCAGCCGCGTCGAGGTCGCCGAGCAGCGCCTGGATCGAGGCGATCGTGTAATGCAGGGTCTCGCCATCCGCGGCGCGACGCTGCAGCTGCGCGAGCGCAGCGTGCGCGGCCTCGCGCTTGCCTTCGCGGACGGCGATCCGGGCGCGGAGATCGAGCGCGAACGGCGCCTGCTGGATCAGCCCTTCGAGCGCTTCGAGGTGCTGCGTCGCGCCGGCGGTGTCGCCGAGGCAGAGCCGAGAGCGCCCGAGCGCGTCGTGGCCTGTCCAGTAGGTCGGGTCGATCGCAATACCCTTCTCGGCCGCCGCGATCGCTTCATCGCACCGACGTTGCGCTAGCAGCGCCCACGCGAGATCGACGTGGTTGACGTCGAACAGCGGGTCGAGCTCGAGCGCGCGGCGTTCCCACCTCGACGCGGCATCGAAGTCGCCCAGCGACCGATACGAGTCGCCGGCGAAATTCGCAACCTCGGCGTCGTTCGGCGCGAGCTCGATTGCGCGCGCGGTTTCGCGCTCGCCATCCGCCCATCGCCACTGGTGAATCAGGTACACGAAACCGAGCGCCGAATGGGCCTCGGCATTGCCGGGATCGAGCGCGAGCGCACGCTCGGCCGCGCGCACGGCCTGGGTGCCGTGGTCGTCGCCGGCGCGCATGCCGAGGTATCCCCACGCGAGCGACAGCGCGCGCGCACGCCCTGCGAACGCGGCGGCGAAGTCGGGCTGGAGTTTCGCCGCGCTCTCGAACAGCGCAGCAGCCTGCAGGATGTGCTCCCCGGTCCGCTGGGCGAGCTCCCGACGCGCGCGAAGGTAGGCGTCGTACGCCTTCGGATCGATGAGGCCCGCGTCATTCGCCCCGGGTGCCACGCCCATCAACTGGCTCGACAACGCGCTCGCTATCGCGACGCTGATCTCGTCCTGCACCGCGAAGATGTCGTCGAGCTTGCGGTCGTAGTTCTGCGACCACAGATGGAACCCGTCCGACACCTTGACGAGCTGCGCGGTGATGCGAATCCGTTCGCCCTGCTTGCGCACCGAGCCCTCGAGTACGTGCGCGACGCCGAGCGCGGCGCCGATCGCGCCGAGGCTCTCGTTGCGTCCCTTGAAATGGAACGACGAGGTACGGCCCGCGACCTTGAGGCCCTCGATGCGCGTCAGCGCGTTGAGGATCTCCTCGGTGATGCCATCGCTGAAATACTCCTGGTCCTTCCCCTGGCTCATGTCGACGAACGGCAGCACCGCGATCGACTTCTCGTCGATCCGCGCGGCAGCGGGCTCGGGGGCCGCCGGCGGAGGCACGACCGTCGACGGTGCCGGAACGCCGCGTTCCGCATCGCGGCCCGGCGCGAGCACGAACTTGTCGAGCACGAAATACAGCAGCGCGAGCGCGAGTGCGCCGATGATCATGCGATCCATCCGCCGCGCGGTCTGCGGCGCGATCGACTGCTCGGGCGCGACTTCGGCGTCGCGCTTGAGGCCCTCGGGCGTCATCTCGAACACCCACGCGAAGACCAGTGCGGGCACGAAACCCAGCGCGAGCAGCACGACGAGCGTGGCGAGCACCCATTCGGGCGCATGGAAGACCGGCAGCAGCGTTCCCGCGACCTGCACGACCAGCCACGCGCCGACGAGATAAAGCCCCGCCATGCGGATGACGTTGCGGCGACGCAGTTCCGCGATGAAGCTCATCGTTCGCACTCGAGCCGGGGCGCAGGATCGGCTAGCACGATGCAGGAATCCGGCGGGCCGCGCTCGCGCCAGTAGGCCGCGAGCCCGTGGCGCTCCGCGAACTGCATGAACTGCGCGTGCTGCCGGAAATCCATGAACGGGTCGTACCACAAGGCGAGCAGCAGCGGCTGCGTCGCGGCGAGCTCGGTGCGCATCGACATCGCGGTCGCCGCGTCGGTCAACCCGAACACCTGCAGCAGCGTCGCCCATTCGAGACCAGGCGCAGCCCCGGAGGCTTCGAGCAACTTCTGCTGCGCAGCGGGAAGCTGGTCCGGGTGCGTCAGCGCCGGCGCGATCGAGCGCGCGAGGTCACGCTGCGCGGCCGGCATGCCATCGTCGTCGTGCAGCCAGTCGAGAAACGGCTGCGTCGGATCGGAACCGTCATCGGCGCGGAACGAGAGGAAGAACAACGCGCGACTCGCGGGCCCTCGCCACCCGAGCGCATGCGCGCGCTGGAGCATCGGCATCGCCGCCGCGCGGTCGCCCGCGAGCGCGGTCGTGATGCCGAGCCAGCCGAGCTGCAGCCCGCTCAACGGGTCCAGCTGCTGCGCGCGTTCGAAACTCTCGTGCGCGGCGCGCAGATGGCCGACCTCGAACAGTCCGAGTCCTTGCCACAACCACGTGTTGGAATTGCTCGGCTCGAGCTCGAGCGCCTGCGCGATCAGCGACGCGTGCCGCAAGCGGTCGCCGGCATCGGCCGCAAGCCGTGCGCTGACTGCCAGCGCGCCCGGATGGCGCGGCTCGAGCGCGAGCGCTTTCGCGGCGGCCGCCGCGGATCGATCGAGCGTGCTGACACCCTCGGGCTCTTCCGCGTACGCGCGCCACACGTACCACGTCGCGGCCAATGCGGCCCACGCGTCGGCGAACTTTTCATCGCGCGCGACGGCGCGCTCGAGCAGGTCGCGTGCGGCGGGCAGGTTCGAACCGCGCTGCGCGAACAGTTGCCGGCCCCGCAGGAACAGCTCGTAGGCTTCGAGGTCGGTGGTCGCGGCCGCGACCTCGACTTGCCGCACCCCGAGCGACTGGGCGAGCGCGTCGGCGATCGCCTGCGAAATCTCCTCCTGCACGCGGAAGATGTCGACGAGCTGCCGATCGTAGGTTTCCGTCCAGCGCGGCCGATCGCTGGCCGCGTCGATCAACTGCACGGAGATCCGCACGTCGTCGCCCTGTCGCCGCACCGAGCCTTCGAGAAGGTTCGCGACACCGAGCTGCGCACCGATCTCACGCACGCCCGCGGTCCGGTCGCGGAACACGAACGACGAAGTACGCGACGTCACCTTCAGCCCCTCGATGCGGGCGAGCACGTTGAGCAGTTCTTCCGACAAGCCGTCGGAGAAGTAGGCGTCGTCCGCCGCGGGGCTCAGGTTCGCAAACGGCAGCACCGCGATCGAATGCGGATCGATCGGACCGCTGCGTCGCAGCGGCACCGCGGGCGCTGGAGCGACAACCGCCGGCGCCGTCGGCGCAGGCTCGGTCGGTCCGTGCAGGGTGATGAACTGGCGCAGCAACGACAGGCTCAACGCCGCCAGCACGACCACGACGGTCATCTGGTCGAGGCGCTGGCGGGTGCGCGCCTGCTGCGGATCGGCGATCCCCGGCCCGCGGTCGACGCGCAGGCCCTGCGAGGTCAGCTCGTAGCGCCACGCGAGCAGGAGCACCGGGATCCATGCCGCAACCAGCGCGACGATGATCATGCGCAAGCCGCGCAACGGCAGGCCGAGCGCGGGAAAGAGCAGCGCGCACATCGCGACGACGAG
>DATLNY010000135.1:0-2296 GCA_035536495.1 Candidatus Saccharimonadia bacterium
CAGCGGCAGCGACTTGATGTAGCCGGACTTCGTGATCGTGATGACCATCTGCTGCTCGGGGATCAGGTCCTCGATGCCGATCTCGTCCTCGGACTCGGCGATCAGCGTCCGCCGCTCGTCGCCGAAGCGGTCGGCGATCTCGCGCAGCTCCTCGGTGATGATCGCGAACACGCGCGACTCGTCGCCGAGGATCGCCCGCAGCTCGCCGATGCGCTCGACCTTGTCGGCGTGCTCGGTCTTGATCGCATCGGCCTCGAGCGCGGTCAGCTGCGACAGGCGCAGGTCGAGGATCGCCGATGCCTGGATCTCGGTCAGCCCGAAGCGCGCGACGAGCTCCCCGCGCGCGTTCTCGCGGTCGCGCGAGGCACGGATGAGGGCGATGATCGCGTCGAGGTTGTCGAGCGCGATCAGCAGCCCCTCGAGCACGTGGACGCGGCGCTCGAGCACGCGCAGCTCGTGCTGCGTGCGCCGCACGATGACCTCGCGCTGGTGCTGGACGTAGTGGCGGATGACGTCCTTGAGCGCGAGCGTCCGCGGTACGTTCTCGACGAGCGCGACCATGTTGACGCCGAACGTCGTCTGCAGCGGGGTGTGCTTGTAGAGCTGGTTGAGCACGACCTCCGGGATCTCGTCGCGCTTCAGCGTGATGACGATCCGCATCCCGCCGCGCTCGGACGAGTGGTCCTCGAGGTCGGCGATGCCGGTGATCTTCTTCTCGTGGACGAGGTCGGCGATCTTCTTGACGAGCCCGCCCTCGCCGCCCTTCTTGACCGCGTAGGGCAGCTCGGTCACGACGATCGCCTCGCGCCCGCGGGCGAGCTCCTCCGTGTGCGCCTTGCCGCGCACGCGCACCTTGCCACGGCCGGTCTCGTAGGCGTCGAGGATGCCCTGGCGGCCGAGGATGATGCCACCGGTCGGGAAGTCCGGGCCCGGCATGTGCGCCATCAGCTCGGTGACGTCGATCGCCGGGTTGGCGACGTACGCGATCACCGCGTCGATGACCTCGCGCAGGTTGTGCGGCGGGATGTTCGTCGCCATGCCGACGGCGATCCCCGACGAGCCGTTGACGAGCAGGTTCGGGAAGCGCACCGGCAGCACCGTCGGCTCCTGCTTGCGCCCGTCGTAGTTCGGGACGAAGTCGACCGTGTCGGCGTCGAGGTCGCGCAGCATCTCCATCGCGACGCGCTGCAGCCGAGCTTCTGTGTTGTGGCTGACGAAGCCGTCCGTGAGGAACGAGTGGTCGTTCGAGTCCACGCGCAGGGAGTAGACCGGCGCGGTGCCGGCGTCTTCGACCGACTCGACCGAGGCGTAGTAGTAGTCGCCGGTGACGAGCGGCTCGATGACGCGACGCGTCTCGTCGGACGCGATCCGCTCCATGATCGCCACGCCGTCGCGCTCCCAGCGCTCGATGCGATCGACGTTGTGCCTGCACAGCCAGTCGCGGTCCGTCCAGGGCGCCGGGTTCTCCTCGCGGATGTATGTCGCGAGGAACGGCACGTGGTCGTGACTCAGAGCGCGGCTCTCGAGCGGGATCGTCGCGAGGTCACGGCGCAGCTTCTGCTGCTTGACGCCAAGGAATCCGACGTGCTCGGCGAAGAGTCGCGCGTCGCGGCGATTCGTGATGACGAGCTTGTGCTCGCCGCGGGACGTCGGCCCGCAGATCCGGCAGATCACGCCGAATTCGAGCAGCAGTCGCTGCACTTCGCCGGCGAGTCGCTCGCTGTACGTCGAGTAGGAGATCTGGATCGTGCTGCGCGGCAGCAACGAGGACGACCCGTCACCCTCGAACAGCGCTTGGAGGAACGCGCGCTTGAACGCCGCAGAACCCCGCCATACGCGCTCGGGTACATGCTTCGCGCGGCTCACGTGCCCGATCAGGCACGCCAGCGGCGACGCGCGCAGGCTCGTCAGATCATGGATGTCGAGCTCGCGCAGGCGGCTGCCCGAGCGGATCGTGCGCTCATAGACATAGCGCGGCCCACCCACATGGTGGTCGTAGGCAGACAGCACGCGATCGAAGAAGTCGTGGTCGACGTTGTTGAACCCGGCGCGGTTCTCGCTCGCGAAGCCCTCAGCGACGAAGGCGCCGAGCAACTCGGCAAGGCCTCGCTCGTGGTCGTCGAGTGCATCGCCAGCCGTGCGCGGCGTGCGCGAGATGAGGACGCGATCTCCCGCGGCTAGCTCGTCGAGGAACTTCCACATGAACAACGGGACGCCCACCATGTCGACGAGGCACAACACCGGGTGGTCGTAGGTCCCCGTGAGCGTGTAGCCCTCGCGCGTGCGCAGGCACAAC
>DATLNY010000136.1:0-12586 GCA_035536495.1 Candidatus Saccharimonadia bacterium
GAGGCGATCGAGGCCGTCGCGATCGGCGACCGGCGCACCTCGATGGTCGTCGGACGCGCGGTCGACGAGCTCGAGCTGCCGCCCGGCACGACGATCGGCGGGATCGTGCGCGGCGAGGAGCTGATGATCGCGCACCACGACCTCATCATCGAGGCGAACGACCACCTGATCCTGTTCCTGGTCGATCGCACGCAGGCGCGCAAGGTCGAGCTCATGTTCCGCGCCGACGCGACGATCTGAGTCGTGCGCCGGTCGTAAGCGTCGCAGGGAAGGAAGCGGATGCGGGTGTTCATCGTCCAGCGCATCATCGGCGTCATCGTCGCCCTCTCCGGCGCGATGATGCTGCCGCCGCTCGCACTCAGCCTCGCACTCGACGACGGCGCAGCGACCGCGTTCGCCGAAAGCCTGCTCGTCTGCCTCGTCGCGGGTGGCGCGCTCTGGCTGCCGGTGCGCGGCGCGCGCGGCGACATGCGCCTGCGCGACGGGTTCCTCGTGACGGCGCTGGCCTGGGTCACCGTGAGCCTGTTCTGCGCGCTGCCGCTGATGTGGGCGCCGCCGCAGCTCGGCTTCGCCGATGCGTTCTTCGAGTCGGCCTCGGGGCTCACGACGACGGGTGCGACGGTGATCTCGGGGCTCGACGCGCTTCCGAAGAGCGTGCTGCTGTTCCGTCAGACGCTGCACTTCTACGGGGGTCTCGGCATCATCGTGCTCGCGATCGCGGTGCTGCCGATGCTGAGGGTCGGCGGGGCGCAGCTGTTCCGCACCGAGTCGGCGGGCAGCGTCAAGGACACCAAACTGACGCCCCGGATCGCGGAAACGGCGCGCGCGCTGTGGCTGATCTTCGTCGGACTCAACGTCGCGTGCGCGATCGCGTTCTGGATCGGCGGGATGAATGTCTTCGACGCGATCACGCACGCGTTTTCTGCAGTGGCGACCGGCGGGTTCGGAAACTACGACGCGAGCTTCGCGCAGTTCGACTCGCACCTGCTCGAGTCGATCGCGATCGTCTTCATGTTCCTCGGTGGCGTCAATTTCGCGCTGCACTTCAACGCGTGGCGGCGCGCGACGCTCGGCGGCTACTTCGGCGATTCCGAGCTCAAGGCCTATTTCGCGATCGCGCTGGTCGCGTCGTTCGTCGTGACGTTCGAGCTATACGCGCGCGGCGCATACGGCTTCGGCGAGTCGCTGCGCCACTCGAGCTTCCACGTCGTCTCGAGCCTGACGACGACGGGATTCACGACGACCGGCTTCGCAGGCTGGAGCGGTTTCGCGCCGGTGCTCATGATCCTGCTCGGCACGATCGGCGGCTGCGCGGGGTCGACCGCCGGCGGCATCAAGGTCGTCAGGATCGTCGTGCTGCTGCGCCAGGGCGCGCGCGAGATGATCCAGCTCGTGCATCCGCGAGGGCGATTCCACGTCAAGCTCGGTCAGCTGTCGGTGCCGGGGCAGGCGCTCGCGGCGGTGACTGGCTTCTGCACGCTCTATGCGGTGAGCTTCCTCGTGCTGACGCTCGCGCTGGCGGCCACGGGGCTCGACTTCCTGACGGCGTGGTCGGCGATCGGCGCGACGCTCAGTAACCTCGGCCCGGGTCTTGGCAGGGTCGGGGTCCACTTCGGCGACCTGAGCGACGTCGCGGTATGGATCTGCTCGTTCGCGATGATCCTCGGGCGCCTCGAGATCTTCACGCTGCTCGTGCTGTTCATGCCGGCATTCTGGAAGGAATGACGCCGCGCCGCTCAGCTTCGACGCCGCGACTTCGTCTTGCCGTACACCGGATCGATGCCCGAGTCGGGCTTGCGAAAGCTGAAGCGCTTGTAGGTCCACTGGTATTGCCCCGGCGCGATCGCGACGCAGGCCTCGATGCCGCGGTTGAGCGCCGCGACCGCCGCGTCGCGATCGGCGCTCGCGATCTCGGGGTCGGCCGGCATGAAGTGGATGCGGTAACCGGCAGCGTTCGGCAAGCGTCGCGCGAACGCGAACACGACCGCCGCGCCGGTCTTCTCGGCGAGGCGCGAGAGCAGCGTCATGGTCCGCGCCGGGTGTCCGAAGAACGGCGCGTCGATCCCCTCGCCGCCCTTCGGGCGCTGGTCCGGCAGGATGCCGACGACGCGATTCTCGCGCAGCCGGCGGAACAGCAGGCGCACGCCGGCGGGCTCCGCTCGCACCGCTTCGGCGCCGAGCGTGCCGCGCATCGCGGTGAGGACCGCTTCGGTGCCGGCGTCGCGCGGCGCCTTGTAGAGGATCGTCAACGGCGCGAGCGTCGAGAGATAGAGGTTCAACAGCTCCCACGCGCCGAGATGCGGTGCGGCGACGAGCACGCCGCGCCCGCGCGCGAGCGCTGCGTCGAAGTGCTCGCGTCCCTGCACGTCGACGACGCGCGCGAGCGCTCGTTTGGGGCTGGTGCCCCAGAACTTCGGCAGCTCGAAGCTCGTGCGACCGGTTTCGGCGAGCGTTTCGCGGATCAGCCGCTCGCGCGCTTCATGATCGAGCGCGGGAAACGCGAGCTCGACATTGCGGCGCGCGACTTTCGCCTCGCGCGAGCGCGAGCGCGCGAGCGCGCGGCCTGCGAGCGCGCCGAGCGCGTGCAGCCACGACAGCGGCAACACGGCGGCGATCCGGAACAGCGCACGCGCTGCGGCGACTTTGGGGCTCATGCGGCACGCACTGTAACCTCGCGCGCGGACTTCCCGGGGGCGGCAGCATGATCGCGTTGATCCAGCGGGTCGCGGAGGCGCGCGTTACGGTCGCCGGCGAAGTCGTCGGCGAGATCGGCGCCGGATTGCTCGCATTCGTCGCGATCGAGCCGGCCGACGCCGACGCGCAGGTCGAACGCATGCTCGAGCGACTGCTCGGCTACCGCATCTTCGACGACGACGCCGGCCGCATGAACCGCTCGATCACCGACACCGGCGGCGGCCTGCTGCTCGTCTCGCAGTTCACGCTCGCGGCCGACACGAAGAAGGGCATGCGGCCGAGCTTCACGAGCGCCGCCCCGCCCGAAGCGGGCCGCCGCGTGTTCGACGCGCTCGTGCGCCGCGCGCGCGAAGCTCACGGAATCGTTGCGACGGGCCGCTTCGGCGCGCACATGATCGTTTCGCTCGTCAACGACGGGCCGGTGACGTTCCTGCTCGAAGCGCGCTGAGGTAACTCAGCCGAGCAGCGCGTCGAGCAGCTGCACGACCTGGCCGCGCCGCGCGTACGGGACGCGCCGGAACACCTGCAGCAGACGCTCTTCGTCGAGATCCTGCGCAAACGCCTCGACGTCGGCGGCGGGCGTTTCGAGGTTGAGGCGCGCGGCGCCCCGCCCGGTCGCGAGCCACTCGAACGCGACGTTGGTCGCTAGCGCGATCTTGACGAGGTTGCCGACGGTCGGGGCCGTGCCGGCTCGTGCTTCCCATTGCGCGACGGCGGACGGGCGCACGTCGCAGCTTGCGGCAAGCGCAGCCTGGGTCAGTCGCGCTAGGCGCCGCGCGCGGCGAATCCGATCGGGCAGGCGCGTCGTCGTGTCCCTGGGGCGAGCAGTCGGCATGGGGCTCGATTCGAAGCGGGAGCCCGTAAAGTAAGCGCGACTGTCGTGGGAAGCAATACTGATCGACGCCAATCCAGTATCGCTTAGAACGGTTCGCTGTCGGCTATTGAGGACGCGGGCTCGTGGGTCTCATCTACAGCGCGGCTTACCTGACGCTCCCTTGAGTCGCGCGCCCCGAAAGGCAACCATGCCTTCGCCGCGCCCAACCCCTGCGGACGTGGCAAATCGGGGAGTCGGGCCGCGCCGCCGTTAGGACTGACGGCGGCGCGGCTCTTATCGAGCCCCGCCGGCCCGCAGCTCTCGAAAGCCGCCGTGCCGCCCCCATCTCGTGTGACGCCTTCCGCGATTCCGGCCGGATCGGCACGCAGCGTGCGTTTCCCCAGGTTCGGCAACGGCTTAGTCGCCCTTGACACCCCGCCTATACTGGCGGTTTTCCCCGATTTTCGAGTGAATGGCCCCGTGGCGAACCCGATCGACCAGACCAACCAGAAACAGCAGTCCGAGATCAAGCAGCTCATCATCAAGGGCAAGGAACAGGGCTTCCTGACCTACGCCGAGGTCAACGATCACCTCCCCGACGACATCGTCGACCCGGAGCAGATCGAAGACATCATCAACATGATCAACGACATGGGGATCGAGGTCCACGAAGTGGCCCCCGATGCCGAAACGTTGCTGCTGCAGGACACGCCGGCTGCCCAAGACGACGAGACCGCGACCGAAGAGGCCGTCGCGGTGCTGACGGCGGTCGAGGAAACCGGCCGCACGACCGACCCCGTGCGCATGTACATGCGCGAGATGGGCACGGTCGAGCTCCTGACGCGCGAGGGCGAGATCGCGATCGCCAAGCGCATCGAGGAAGGGCTGTCGCAGGTCCAGAACTCGCTCGCGCAGTTCCCGTGGTCGATCCAGATCCTGCTCGACGAATACGAGCAGCACCTCGACGGCAAGAAGCGCATGAGCGAGTTCCTCGTCGGCTTCACCGACGTCGAGCCGCCGCCGCCACCGCCGCCGAAGGTGATTCCCGAGCCCGGCGAAGAAGAAGAGGCGAAGAAGGAAGGCGAAACCGAGGAAGCGGGTCCCGGCGAGACCGGTCCCGACCCGCAGGAAGTCGCGCGCCGCATGGAGCTCTTGCGCACGCTCTACGGCAAGTTCCAGGCGACGCACAAGAAGTGGGGCGGCGAGGAAAAGAAGACTCTCAAGTGCCGCCAGATGATGGGCGAGGAATTCCTCAAGCTCAAGCTGCCGGCGATCATGATCGACGGCATGGTCAAAAAGCTGCGCGACGTCGTCAACACGCTGCGCAACCACGAGCGCGCGATCATGGATCTCTCGCTGAAGTCCGGGCGCATGCCGCGCAAGGACTTCCTCAAGGGCTTCCCCGGCAACGAGACCAACACGCGCTGGGTCGACAACGAGTCGCGCAAGAAGACCGCGACGAAGTACGCGCATCACCTCAAGAACGCGAAAGAGAACATCGTCAACGAGCAGGAAAAGCTCATCGCGCACGAGCGCACGCTGTTCGTGACGGTGCAGGAGCTGAAGGAGATCAACCGCGCGATGTCGATCGGCGAGGCCAAGGCCCGCCGCGCGAAGAAGGAGATGGTCGAGGCGAACCTGCGCCTCGTGATCTCGATCGCGAAGAAGTACACGAACCGCGGGCTGCAGTTCCTCGACTTGATCCAGGAAGGCAACATCGGCCTCATGAAGGCGGTCGACAAGTTCGAGTACCGCCGCGGCTACAAGTTCAGTACCTATGCGACCTGGTGGATCCGCCAGGCGATCACGCGCTCGATCGCCGACCAGGCGCGCACGATCCGCATCCCGGTGCACATGATCGAGACGATCAACAAGCTCAACCGCATCTCGCGCCAGATGCTGCAGGAGATGGGGCGCGAGCCGACGCCCGAAGAGCTCGCGACGAAGATGGAGATGCCCGAGGACAAGATCCGCAAGGTGCTCAAGATCGCGAAGGAACCGATCTCGATGGAAACGCCGATCGGCGACGACGAGGATTCGCACCTCGGCGACTTCATCGAGGACACGAGCATCGAGTCGCCGGTCGATTCCGCGACGGGCACGGGGCTGCAGGAGACCGTGCGCGACGTGCTCGGCGGCCTGACGCCGCGCGAGGCGAAGGTGCTGCGCATGCGCTTCGGCATCGACATGAACACCGATCACACGCTCGAGGAAGTCGGCAAGCAGTTCGACGTCACGCGCGAGCGGATCCGCCAGATCGAGGCGAAGGCGCTGCGCAAGCTGCGGCATCCGAGCCGCTCGGAGCAGTTGCGCTCGTTCCTCGACCTCGAGTAGCCCTGCCGGCGGGTCAGGCGTGAGAAGGCGGCTTCGGCGGCTTTTTCATTGGTCGACGCGTCGCGTCGGCGGCGCTTCCGCCCGGGACGCGATCCGCTGCAGTCTGGTTCAGCGCTGAAGCGCGATCCTAGCGACGGCGTCCGGTCGGCGGACCGCCACTGCGGCTTTTTCTGGCGCAAAATGGCTGCACGGGCAAGGTGCGCGCGGGGCCGCAACCGAAGGAGGCGTCATGCAGGAACAAGCGATGCGACGCGACTGGAAGCGCCTGCGGGGTGCCGTTGCCGCGCGCTGGCCCCGATTGACCGAGGACGACCTCGTCGCGATCGACGGGGATCCGGCCTGGCTCGTCGATGCGATCGTCGCGCGCTACGGCATCGAGCGCGGTGTCGCGGAACGCGAGTGGCGCGCATTCGCGGCCCATCTCGGCAACGGCGAGACCGGCCCGTTCACGACGCTCGGGCGTGATGCTCGCAACGTGCTCGAGCCCGGCGCGGCGAAGCTGCGCGAAGGCATCACGGAGCTCGCGGCGGGGTTCGGCGCGATCGCGCGCGAGGCCGGCGCGCTCGGGCGCGAGCGGGCCGGCGTCGCCGCCGAGGAGGCGAAGATCGCCGCGGGCGAGCGCCTCGGCGAGCTCGGCGACCAGCTCGAGACGATGTTCGCGCCGGTCACGATCTTCGTGCGCGAGCGGCCGTATGCGGCGCTCGGGATCGCGTTCGTCGCCGGTTGGCTCGTGTTCGGCCGCAAGTAGCCTCAAGGGGCCGAAGGCGGCGCTGGATCGGGCTCGGGCGTGGGTTCGTCCTTGTCCGCCTTCGACAGCTCGCCGAGAATCTGCGCCAGACGCGCCCCGCCCGGCACGCGACTGGCCATGATCCGCAAGCACGCGAGCAGCGGCACCGCCATCAGCATGCCGGTCATGCCCCAGAGGAAGCCGAACAGCATGATCGAGACGAAGATGACGACCGGGTCGAGCGCAAGTCGCCGGCCGAGCAGCAGTGGCGTCACCACCTGGCCTTCGATGAGGTTGAGCGCAATGAACCCGCCCGGCACGGCGAGCGCCTGCATCGGCTCGGCGAATTCGGCGAATCCGACCACCGTCAGCAGCAGGGCGGTGATGACGGCGCCGACGTACGGCGCGTAGTTGAGCAGCGCGGCCACGCCGCCCCAGAGCAGCGGGTCCTCGACGCCGAGCCAGTACAGTATGCCCGCGGTCGCGGCGCCGAGCGCGATGTTGATCAAGGTGACGGTGAGCAGGTACAGCGACAACTCGTGTTGTGCCTCGCGTGTTCCCGCGACGAGATCCTTCTTCGCCGACAGACCCGGCACGAGCGTCACTAACTTGCGCAACAGCATGTCGCCGTACATGAGGAACAGGAAGGTCAGGAAGACCGTCGCGAGCAGCGATCCGATGATTGCGGGCGCGCGGGAAAGCATCGTGATCGCGGTGCTTTTTTCGGTGGTCACGACCGTCGTTTGCGCCTTGTCCGTGCCGATCTTCATGAGGCTTTCGGTCGCCTCGGAGGCGCGCTCGATCGGCTCCATCACGCCGCTGAGGCCGAATTCGAGCCGGCGCAGCGCAGACGGCGCGCGCTCCATCCACGCCTGGGCAGGTTCGGCGAGGAGATAGAACGCACTGCCGGCGATCGTCAGCGCCCCCGCGACCACGACGAGCGCTGCGAGCGTGCGCGGCAGCCGCACGGCGACCAGCGCGCGCACCGCGGGCGCGAGTGTCAGCGATATCAGGATCGACAGCAGCAACGGCACCACGACCGCGCTCGCGGTCGTCACGGCGTACAGCAACGCGACGGTCGCGATGATCCACAGCGGTCGTGCCAGCGCGTCGCGCGATTCGCTCATCGGCCCGCGCCCGGATCGTTGCCGCCCCACATGCGCCACATCGTATCGGCGGGTGCCGTGCGCAGCATCGACAACGCGAACGCGCCGGCGCCACTGAGCTTCGGATAGTTCGCGACGGCGCGGCCGAACACGGCGCCCGCCAGCACGCCGAGCCCGATGACGAGCGTCGGATGCCACGTCGACAACTGCTCGCCGGTCACATCGCGGCGCTTGCTCAAGGTGCGCGCGTGCAGCATCGCGTCGCTGCCGCACGAGTTGGCAAGCTTGATCGCTTCGGCGGCATTCATGGCGGCGGCTCGCGCAACCCGGCGACGGTCGCGATCGCGGCACGCGTGCGCGGGAACCCGATGCGCTTCTGCCACAGCATCCGGCGCTTCCACGCGAACATCGCGGCGGCGCCGTGGGCGATCGCAAGCAACGCGAACGCGTAAACCACGCCGAGCCACTGCACGAGGAACACCGTCAACGCGACCATCGCCGTCAGCCACGCAAGCGCGACCGCCCCGAGCGCCGCGAGGCCGAACACTGCCGCGCGCACGAACGATGCGAACGAAAGGGTGAGCTCGGCGTTGGCGCTCTTCGCGACCGCACCGCCGAAAGCGAACAGCTCCTCGAGTGGCGTCGGCTCCGGTACGTCCGCGGCCGGCACCGCATCGTCGACGCCCTGTCCCGGCGGCGCCGCGGGCGGCGCTGTGGGCGGCACCGGGACGATCGCGTCCGGGTCATCGCCGGGCGCGCCCGGAACGGGTGCGCTCGGAGGGCCGTTTTCGGGCGGTACGCTCATGCAGCAAGCTTATCCTCGAATCGTCGTGGCGGTTCGGGAGCTCGGCGGGCTCGCACGGCGTCGTCGGTGTAATGCGCGGGAGCCGTGTGCCGTGTGGGCGCACGGGGGATTGGGGAAAAGCGCACGGCTCCCGCGTGATCGTGGAACCGGTTCGGTTCCTGCACCGCGGCTCTACGCGGTGTCGTCATCCTGCGGCGGAGCGCATCGCGCATCACACCGTTGTAGCTCGCGGGGCCCGCACGCCGTGTGGGCGCACGGGGGATTGGGGATTGCGTACGAGCCCCGCGTGTTCTTTTTTTCCTCAGTCGTCGTCGACGTCGGCGAGATCGGCTTCCGCACCGACCTTCAACGCCGCCGCATCGACGCTCCTGACGCCGCGGATGTTCTGCGCCAGCTCGACCGCGAGGTCGCGCTCGGCTGCGGAGTCCGCGGTGCCGGTCAGCTTGACCGCGCCTTCCTTCGTGTCGACGTCGATATCCATGCCGTCGACCCAGCGCGAGAGCAGCAGCGTCGACTTGACCTTGGTGCTGATCCAGCCGTCGGTGACCTGGGCCTGCGCCGGATCGGCATCGCCGTCCCCGTCGCGGTCGGTCGCGGCGACCTTGTCCTCGTCGCCGTCATCATCGCCATCGTCGGCCGTGCCGACCGCCGCGGTCGCGCGATCCGTGTCGAGCGTGAGCTTGTTGTCGACCGAGACGACGCCGTCGGTGTTGCGCGCGAGGCGCACCGCGATGTGCTTCGCCTGCTCGGTGTCGGCCGTACCGCTCAGCGTGACGCGGCCAGCCTTCGTGTCGACGTCGATCTCGAGGCCGTCGGTGTGGTCGTTCCACAGCAGCTTCGACTTGACGCTCGCGGTGATCGTCGCGTCCTCGACCGTCGTCGCGAAATCGCGGTCGGCGTTCGCGTCACGCGCTTTCGGCTGGTAGTCCGCATCGATCACGAGGTCGTTGTCGACGCGCGCGACGCCCTCGACGCCCTTCGCGATCTGCTCGGCGAGCTCCTTGTCGACGCCCTCGTCGACGGTGCCGGTCAGGTACGCACGGTCGCCGCGCACTTCGACCGAGATGTCGGAAGCGCGCAGGTGCGGGTTGAACGCATACGACGTCCAGATCTGCGCCTCGCGGCGCGCGTCGGCCACGGTCGGCTCGGACTTCGGCTGCGGCTCGTTCGCGCCCTCGCCCGGCTGCGTGTCGCTCTCGGCGCATGCGGCGCCGGCGAATGCGAGCGCGGCGAGCGCGAGGGGCAGCTTGTTGAGTGCCGTGCTGTTGAGTGTCCTGGTCGTCATGGCGATGTTCCTTTCCGTGTCTTTCCTGGCGGTGCCGCTCAACCGAAACCGCGGATGCCGCCGAAGATCAGCGACGCGATGAACAGGACGATGAACACGATGAAGAGGATTTTCGCGATCCCCGTTGCCGCGCCCGCCAACCCACCAAACCCCAGCGCTCCTGCGATCAGCGCGACGACCAGAAACACCAGGGCCCAATACAGCACGGACGAATCCTCGCGTTACTGGAAATCACGACCCGCAATGGCGCGCCGGCGAACCCAGCTAAACAAGTCGCGTGCCATCGAAGCATCGACAAAAAAACAATGACTTGCGTCCATCCTGGCGTCTTTCGGACGTGCGCCGTGCACGACATTTTTCACGCCGGGTTGCGCGTTGCACGGCGCGTCCCGGTCAGGGGCTTGCGACGATTTCGGCGCGATAGGCGCTGCCCGGCGAGCAATCGACCCGGTAGAGCTCGACCCCGGTGCGGGCCAGGTGCAGTCGGGCGTGGGTCAGCGGGTCGCCGGGCTCGGCAGCATCCGACCGGCCGCGCAGCCGAACGAAGTGCCGCAGCTGGGCTTGCTCGGATTCCCGCGACGGGGGCGCGGCGTCGCTCGCGAACGTAGCGATCGCGCGTTCGGGGGCCACGCGCTCGAGCGTCACGTCGACGACGCTGCCGCGCGGCGCGCGCTGCAGCAGCGATTCGAGCAGTCGGTCGAGGCCTGCCGCGAGCGCGCCGCAGGCGAGGCCCGCATCGAAGCGGTCGGCGCGCAGCAGGCGCAGCTCGATCGCCGCGCCGGACGCGAGCGGCGATGCGCGCGCGAGTGCGGCCATGAGCTCCGCGTCGACGGACACCGGGGCGAAATCGAGCTCGGGCGCCGGTACGGGCGGTTCGAGATACGCCGCAACCAGCGCGAGCGCGCTGTCGGTCGAGGCCATGATCTGCTCGGCGAGGTAACGCACGCGCGGCGGGGTCGACGCATCGTGCAGCAGGAGCTCCGCACCGAAGCGCACGCTCGAGAGCGGGTTCTTCAGGTCGTGGGCGATCAGCGAGCACAGCTCGTCGTGTTCGCACGTGCGTCGCTCGAGCCGCGCGCGGCTCGCGTCGGTGCCGACGAGGGGCCTTGGCGCGTCGGTGGATACCGGCCGTGCGGGCGATTCGCTGTAGGGCGTTCCGTGGGCCACCTGCCTCTCCCCTGGCCGCGTGGCGACGGTCATGCCGATTCCGATGCCGCGCGGCAGTCAGCCGCGCGCGGCGTCACGCGCGAGGCTCAGCAGCCAGACGCTCTCTGTTTCGTCGTCGCGTGCGGCGATTTCGGTTTTGGTTTTCGGCCGCCCGACGACCGCCTCGGGCGGCAGCTCGTCGAAACCGAACGCGTCAGACAGGCACAGGGTTGTCATGGGACATTTCCGTGGGAAACATCGAGCAAGCGATCCATCGCCTGCCCGCGATGCGGGCGGGAATCCCGCCCGCGGCTTCGGATGCGCGTCCTGCGCGATCCGCGAGCGCGTCGTCCCTGACGCGCCCGGTCGGGCATCTTCGATGCCCGTCAGTTGCCGTCGTCCGGATCCTTGTGGTCGTCGGCCTCTTCCTGGATCTCTTCGCCGGCTTCCTCGAGGTCCTTGCCGGCACCTTCCATCGTGTTGCAGGCCGAGAGCGCGAACGCCGAGGCCGCGAGCAGTGCGAGCCACGAGTACTTGCGGACTTCGTTACGCATGTCTGACTCCTGGTGGGGGGGGATGAAGACGACGCTCCAGCGTCGTCAGGTGAAAATCTGTATGCCGAGCAGCGCGAGCACGAGCACGATCAGGAACAACGCGAGCGCGATGTAGAAGATGATCTTCGCGAGCCCCGCCGTCGCACCCGCGACGCCGGTGAAGCCGAGCGCACCCGCGATCAGCGAGACGACGAACAGGATCAGGGCAAGCTTCAGCATTTCGGTTCCTCTGGTTCGACCTTGCGGCGCACCGGCTTCGCACGCGGTTCGTCCAGCACCCGCGAAGCACCCGCTTTCGTCCCGTCAGGGACGAATCCGGCCGCGCGCTGACCCCGGCATCCTGTGGGATCACGTGGCCATTCCCTGGCCGGTGACGGCAGCCGCCGCTTGGGGATGCAGTGAGCAAAGCGCGTGCCAACGGCCGCGTCCGCCAGGGGCGGGCACGCAGGATCACGCAATTCGCGGCGTTCGGCGTGCAGCGGCTGCGCATCCCGGCGCGCCGCGATGGACGGTACGCGGTGCGTCGTGCAGGCTGCAGTCAGCTTCGGCGGAGATGCCGAGCAAACTGCACGGAGTTCGGGGTGCAAGCGTCGATTTGGCCACAGCCGGGGGATACGCGCGCGCGCTCGATCGGCGCCGGCGCGCTGCTCGTCGCGATCGCGATGCTGCATCTGGCGGGCTACGCCTACACGACGACGATCGTCGATACCGCGCGTGACGTCGGCGAAGCCTGGCGCATCGCGCACGACGACGCGTGGCCGTTGCGCGGTCCGCAAATCGGCCAGCGCTGGTCGCTCGGACCCGCGTGGTTCTACCTGCTCGCGCCCGTCGTGGCGCTCGCCCGTTCGATGACGGCGGTCGCGCTCGCAGTCGGCGCGCTCGCGACGCTCAAGTTCGCGCTCGCCTGGCAGCTCGGCCGCACGCTCGTCGACGCGCGCTTCGGGTGGCTGTTCGCGTTCGTGCTCGCGCTGCCGGGATGGGCGAGCCTCGAGCACGTGGTGTTCGCGCACACGAACCTCGCGGGAACCGCGACGCTCGCGTTCGGGCTCGCCGCGCTCGCCGCGTGGCGTCGCCCGCACGCGGCGCGCTACGTGCTCACCGGGATTGCGCTCTCGCTCGCG
>DATLNY010000137.1:0-6230 GCA_035536495.1 Candidatus Saccharimonadia bacterium
TCTTCGGCTCGCGCATCGCGACGCTGCCGTTCAACGGCTACGGCGAGCAGGTCGCGTCGATGTACGCGGGCATGGACCTGCACCGATTCCACTGAGCACGCGCCAGCGGGTGCTCGCGAAGGCGGGCGTCCACGCGCTGTGCCTGCTGCCGCTGGCGCTGCTGGTCGCGGACGTCGCGCGCGACGCGCTCGGGCCGGATCCCGTCGCTCAGATCACGCACCGCACCGGCATCTGGGCCTTCAGGCTGCTGCTCGTCACACTCGCGGTCACGCCGTTGCGGCGCACGACGGGCTGGCCGGCGCTGATCGCATTCCGCCGCATGCTCGGCCTATACGCGTTCACGTATGCGACGCTGCATTTCGCGACGTATCTCGTGCTCGACCTCGGCGGCTACTGGCCGCAGATCTTCGAGGACCTCGTCGACCGGCCGTTCATCACGGTCGGGTTCCTCGCGTGGCTGCTGCTCGTGCCGCTCGCAGCGACCTCGACGCGCGGCATGACGAAACGCCTCGGCCGCAACTGGAAGCGCCTGCACCGCACGGTCTACGCGATCGGCGTGTTCGCGGCGCTGCACTTCGTCTGGCTCGTCAAGTCGGGCGAGGAGATCGCGCGGCGCGAGCCGCTCGTCTACGCCGCGATCCTCGCCGTGCTGCTGATCGCGCGCGTCGTGCCCGCGCTCGCGGACCGGCTCAGGAAACCGCGGTCGCCGGCGCCGCCACCAGCGTGAAGCGCGAGTGCCCGCGCTCGCCGAGGTAGGCGAGCCACTTGTTGAGGAAGCTGTTCATGCGCAGGCGGTGATCGAACACGGTCTTCGCATCCGCGTCCCGCCCGAGCACGTCCTCGAGGCGCTGGTCGACGTAGCACATCGTGACCTCCGCGACCCGCGCATCGCGGTAGAGGCGCACGTACGCGGACGGATCGGGCTCGCCGGTGGCCTCGTCGCGGAACTGGTAGCTCAGCTTCAGCTCGAGCGTGTACGGATGCCGCTCGATGACGTCGAGCGCGAGGTCGAGCTCGTCTCCGGCGCGCGAAATGTACCGGCCGATATCGAGCCGATCGGCGCCGAAAAGCCGGATCAGCTGCCAGTAGTTTTCGCCGTAGAGGCCCATCAGGAACGCGAAGCGCCCCTTTGCGATTTCGAGCCTGCTTGGCCTCAGCGCGAGCATGGCCCGACTATAACATTCGGTTCTGAACCGACCAGACTGTCGGTGCGCGTGCGAGTTCGGTAAGCTCGTAGGCCCGGCGAGACGCATCGCGCCGCGGCCCCCGCCCCACCTCAGTAGAGGTGCTTCTCGATCCCGAGCTGCGCAAGGATCTTGCTTGCGATCTCCTCGATCGAGGTGTGCGTCGTCGAGAGCATCGAGATCCCGTCGCGCTTCATCAGTCGTTCGGCCTGCGCGACTTCGCGCCGGCATTGCTCGAGCGTCGCGTAGCGGCTGCCGGGCTTGCGCTGCTCGCGTACCTGCTGCAGCCGGATCGGGTCGATCGTGAGGCCGAAGAGCTTCTCGCGGTTCGAGCGCAGCCGCGCGGGCAGCTCCTGCCGGTCGAGGTCCTCTTCGGTCAACGGGTAGTTCGCCGCGCGCACGCCGTAATGCAGCGCCATGTAGAGGCACGTCGGCGTCTTGCCCGAGCGCGAGACGCCGACCAGCACGACTTCCGCATCGGCGTAATCGACGTCGAGCCCGTCGTCATGCGCGAGCGCGTAATTCGTCGCGTTGATGCGCGCCTCGTACTCCGCGAAGTTGACGAGGCCGTGCGCCTGGCCGACGCGGCGCGTGCGGCTCAGGCCGAGCTCGCGCTCGAGCGGTGCGATGAACGGCGCGAACACGTCGATCATCACCGCGCCGCTCGTCATCAGGAGCTCCGACAGGTGCTCGTCGACGACGGTGTTGATGACGATCGGGCGCGCGCCGGTCAGCGCTTCGGCGTTGCGGATCCGCGCGACCGCAGCGTGCGCCTTGACCTCGCTGTCGACGAACGGAATCCGGAACGAATCGAACTCGATCGGCTCGAACTGCGTCAGCACGCTGTGCCCGATCGTCTCGGCCGTGATGCCGGTGCCGTCGCTGACGTAGAACACGGTTCTTCGCATGCGCGGGATTCTAGCGGCCGGTCGTGCCTGCGTTCGACCCGTTCGCCGCCGCCGCGTTCAAGCGCCGTTTCGGCGGCGATGCCTTACAATTCGCGCCCTCGCGTCGCCCTTCCCCGCGGAGTCCCAATGTCCGAACTCGTGCTCTGGCTCGACCAGCTGCGCCTTGCCGACCTGGGTTCCGTCGGCGGCAAGAACGCCTCGCTGGGCGAGATGATCGGCAACCTCTCGAAGCTGGGGGTGTCGGTCCCGGGCGGCTTCGCGACGACCGCGCATGCGTTCCGCGAGTTCATCCGCCACGAAGGCCTCGCGCAGCGGATCTTCGACCGGCTTGCGACGCTCGATGTCGACGACGTCGACACGCTGATGAAGGCCGGCAAGGAGATCCGCGGCTGGATCGCCGATGCGCCGCTCGCGCCCGCGCTCGACCGCGCGATCCGCGACGCGTACGCGAAGCTCTGTGCCGACGCGGGCAGCCCCGACGCGAGCGTCGCGGTGCGCTCGTCGGCGACGGCCGAGGACCTGCCCGATGCGTCGTTCGCGGGGCAGCAGGAAACCTACCTCAACGTCTCGGGCGCCGACGACGTCGTTCGCCGCGTCAAGGAAGTGTTCGCGTCGCTCTACAACGATCGTGCGATCGCGTACCGCGTGCACCACGGTTTCAGGCACGAGGAAGTGTTCCTGTCCGCGGGCGTGCAGCTGATGGTCCGCTCCGACGTCGGCGCCTCGGGCGTGCTGTTCACGCTCGACACCGAGTCGGGCTTCCCCGACGTCGTGTTCGTGACCTCGAGCTGGGGCCTCGGCGAGACCGTCGTGCAGGGCGCGGTCAATCCCGACGAGTTCTACGTCTACAAGCCGACGCTCGCGCGGGGCCTGCCGGCGATCCTGCGACGCCAGCTCGGCTCGAAGGAGATCCGCATGGTGCATTCCGACGTCGCCGGCGAGCGCGTCCGCACCGAACCGACGCCGGCCGAGCTGCAGCAGCAGTTCTCGATCAGCGACGACGACGTGCACGAGCTCGCGCGCCAGGCGCTCGTGATCGAACGCCACTACGCGCGTCCGATGGACATCGAGTGGGCGAAGGACGGCGTGACGGGCCGCATCTACATCGTGCAGGCGCGTCCCGAGACGGTGAAATCGCGCGTCAAGGCGACGCAGCTCGAGCGCTATGTGCTCGGCGCGCGCGGTCCCGTCGTCGCGGAGGGCCGCTCGATCGGCCAGCGCATCGGCCAGGGCGTCGCGAAGGTCGTCCGCTCGGTCGCCGACATGGCGCGCGTCGAGGCCGGCGACGTGCTCGTCGCGGACATGACCGACCCCGACTGGGAGCCCGTCATGAAACGCGCCGCGGCGATCGTGACGAACCGCGGCGGCCGCACCTGCCACGCCGCGATCATCGCGCGCGAGCTCGGCATCCCCGCCGTGGTCGGCTGCGGCGACGCGACGAAGCGGATTCCCGACGGGCAGTACGTCACGGTCTCGTGCGCCGAAGGCGACACGGGCTTCATCTACGACGGCAAGCTCGAGTTCGAGCGCATCACGGCGGACCTCGGCCAGATGCCGCCGGCGCCGCTGAAAGTCATGATGAACGTCGCGAACCCCGAGCGTGCATTCGATTTCGCGATGCTGCCGCACGCCGGCGTCGGGCTCGCGCGGCTCGAGATGATCATCGCGAGCCACATCGGCGTGCACCCGCGCGCGCTGCTCGAGTACGACCGCCAGGACGCCGGGGTCAAGCGCCAGATCGATGCGCGCATCGCCGGCTACGCCGATCCCGTCAGCTACTACGTCGACCGCCTCGCCGAAGGCATCGCGACGATCACCGCGGCGTTCGCGCCGCATCCCGTCATCGTGCGCCTGTCGGACTTCAAGTCGAACGAGTACGCGAACCTCATCGGCGGCAAGCGCTACGAGCCGCACGAGGAGAACCCGATGATCGGGTTCCGCGGCGCGTCGCGCTACATCGACGGCAGCTTCCGCGCGGCGTTCGCGCTCGAATGCCGCGCGGTGCGCAAGGTGCGCGAGGAGATGGGCCTTGCCAACGCGTGGGTGATGATCCCGTTCGTGCGCACGCTCGACGAGGGGCGCAAGGTCGTCGAGGTGCTCGCCGAGAACGGGCTCGAGCGCGGCAAGGACGGGCTCAAGGTCATCATGATGTGCGAGGTGCCGTCGAACGCCCTGCTCGCCGACGAATTCCTCGACATCTTCGACGGCTTCTCGATCGGCTCGAACGACCTCACGCAGCTGACGCTCGGGCTCGACCGCGACTCGGGCATCGTCGCGCACCTGTTCGACGAGCGCGATCCCGCAGTCAAGAAGCTGCTCTCGATGGCGATCAGCACCGCGCGCGCGAAGGGCAAGTACATCGGCATCTGCGGACAGGGCCCGTCGGACCACGCCGACCTCGCGGAATGGCTCATGGACCAGGGGATCGAATCGGTCTCGCTCAATCCCGACACGGTCGTCGACACCTGGCTGCGGCTTGCGAAGCGCAAGGCGCGCTGACACGCGGGCACAAAAAATGCCCCGCGCATTGATGCGCGGGGCTTTCGTCTCAACGACCGGGGCGCAAGCGCCCCGGTGGGTGATTTACGCGGGCTGGACCTGGTCCGCCTGCATGCCTTTCTGGCCCTTGACGGCCAGGAAGCTCACCTTCTGCCCTTCCTGCAGCGACTTGAAGCCGCCACCCTCGATCGAGCGGAAGTGCACGAAAAGATCCGGGCCTTCCTGGGGGGTGATGAAGCCGAAGCCCTTGGCATCGTTGAACCACTTGACCGTACCGGTCTGACGTTCCGACATGATTGATTTCCTCGTAACCGAAGATTGAAATGACACGCGCCACGCGCTGTCGTGCGCGGACGGTGACTGGTTGCAAGGAGTTATCGCAGACGAAACGGCGACCATTGCGGTCGGCGGATCGGGCCACGTTCAACTGTGACCCTTGGCAGCTCAGTGCGCGCACCATACACGAGAACCGCGACCGGTACACGCCCGCCCTCCATCGCGTTTATCGCACGGTTACCTTTTACCGCGGCGCTCGCTGCTACAAGCCGCCGAGTCGTCCCATGAAGTTGCGGTAGTAGCGCAGCTCCGCGATCGAGTCGCGCACGTCGGAGATCGCCGTGTGCTTCGAGTCCTTGTTGAATCCCTTGAGCAGCTCGGGCGTCCAGCGGCGCGCGAGCTCCTTGACCGTCGAGACGTCGACGCTGCGGTAGTGGAAGTAGCGCTCGAGCCGCGGCATCAGCCGGTTCAGGAAGCGGCGGTCCTGGCAGATCGAGTTGCCGCACATCGGCGAGCGGTTCGGCGGCACCCATTGCTGCAGGAACTCGAGCGTCCGCGACTCGGCCGTCGCGAGATCGACGTTCGACTCGATGACGCGGCGCCAAAGGCCCGACTTCGCGTGCTGCGTGCGGTTCCATTCGTCCATCGACTCGAGCCGCGAGATCGCGTGTTCGATCGCGATCTCGGGTCCCTCGGCGAGCACTTCGAGGTCCTTGTTCGTGACGACCGTGCCGATCTCGAGGATCGAGTCGGTCAGCGGATCGAGCCCCGTCATCTCGAGGTCGATCCAGATCAGGTGTTCGTCGGATGGCGTGGGCATGACGGCGATTCTACCGAGCTGCTAGTCGGTCCGTGCGCGCTTGCGGCGGAAATACGTCGTCAGCATCGCGCCGGCCTCGCCGCCGAGCACGCCGGCTGCCACTTCGATGCGATGGTTGTGCCGGTCGGAGACGAGGATGTCGAACACGCTCCCGGCCGCGCCGGTCCTCGGGTCATGCGCGGCGTAGACGACGCGCGCGACACGCGCGTGGACGAGCGCCATCGCGCACATCGCGCAGGGCTCGAGCGTGACGTAGAGCGTCGTGCCCACGAGGCGGTGGTTTCCGATGCGCGCACCCGCCGCGCGCAGCGCGACGATCTCGGCATGCGCGCTCGGATCGCTGAGCGTGAGGTTGCGGTTCCAGCCCTCTCCGAGCACCTCGTCGCCGCGCAGGAGCACGGCACCGACAGGGACTTCGTCCTCGCTCGATTCGCCGTGCGTCGCGAGCTCGAGGGCGCGGCGCATCCAGTGTTCGTCGACGTTTCCGTGCACGAGCTGCCCGCCGCCCCCTTACGTCATTCCCGCGCAAGCGGGAATCCATTC
>DATLNY010000138.1:0-2308 GCA_035536495.1 Candidatus Saccharimonadia bacterium
CGCGACGTCACCGCGCCGTCGCGCTCGAGGTCGCGCAGCGTGCGATAGGCATGGCTTCGATCGACGGCGACGCCGCGCTCGCAAAGCGCCGCAAACAGCGCCCAACCGTGGCTCTCGCCGCCGTCGAGCAACAGCAGCAGCCACGCCGTCAGCAAGCCGTGGCGCCGGGGGGCCGCCGCCGCTGGTGTCGGCGGGCTCGGAGACGAGCGTGAGCGCTGCATCGCGAAAGGCCCTTCCCCATCGCTTGATATGTGCTTGGGACATATAGCACAATTTCACCCCATCGAGGTCCGGATGTGGGCGGCCGCGGTGGATCGCGCCGCATCCAGACGCACCGGGGCGCCCGTCAGACGACGCCACTTGACCTGACACCCACATGTCAGGTCTATCCTCGATCCATGGGCCTTACCGTCAAACAGGTCGCCGAACGAGTCGGTATGCCGAGCCGCACAGTCCGCTACTACGACCGCATCGGCCTCGTCCGGGCCGAAGAACGAAGCAGCGCCGGCTATCGCCTCTACGACGACGAGCAGGAGGGTCGCCTGCGCTTCGTCCTGCGCGCAAAGCGGCTGGGCTTCTCGCTTGACGACATCCGCGCGCTCTTGGCCGCGGCCGAGGGCGGGTGTGGAGCCACGGTTCCAGAGCTCCATCGCCTGCTCGGACAGAAGGTCGCTGACATCGACGCGCAGATTGCCGAGCTCACGTCCTTCCGCGAGCGCCTGATCGCGTATCGCGACGACAAGCGCGCATCGCAGCACAGCTGTTGCAGCCACGGCGCGTTCTGCGGCTGCCTTGACGACGTCCCGGAGCCGTGAGAGCCAACCAAGCCAGAGGTGATGACATGCCATGCCAGTGCTCGACCACCGCGTTCGCCGAAGCTGACGCCGACACGCTGGACCGCGGCTGCGGGTGCACAGAGCAATCGTCGGACGGTTGCGGCTGCGGAGGCGACGGCGCCCCGACCCCGTCCGATCACGAACGCAGGCTCGAGCGCATCGTCATGGAGCTCGACAAGCGCGTGCGCCGGCTCGAGGCCAGCCGCTGACGCGCGGGCCCCTGGCGCCGTTCAGCCGCGGGTGGCGCTCGCTCGGAGAGACCCGCCGCTGCGGGAAAACCGGCTCTATCGAGCTGCCGCGGCGAGCAGCTCGTCGCGCGACGCGAGCTTCACGCGCGGGCGCCGCGCCTCGCGGCCGCGCTCGCGCTCGTCGCGGTCGATCGCGCGCCAGCCGGCGGCCGTCACGATGTCGGGCCTGCGCTCGGCCAGCAGCGCGTCGATCTGCTCGCGTTGCGGCCGCGCCGCCGGCGCCAGCGTCGCGAGGTCTTCGGCGAGGCAGCCGATCGTCTCCTCGGCGTCGCGCTTGTTCGTTCCGAGGATCCCCGTCGGCCCGCGCTTGATCCAGCCGACGGCGTAGACGCCGGGTAGCAGCTCGCCGTCGGGCGTCGACACGCGGCCGCGCTCGTTGGGCAGCACGAAGCTGCGCTCGTCGAACGGCACGCCGGGCAGCGCGACGGCGCGGTAGCCGACCGAGCGCAGCACGAAGCCGCATTCGATCGTCTGCGGATCGGCGTCGAGCGCGCGTGCGCGCAGCAAGCCGTCGTCGCCGCGCACGATCTCGTTGGCGCCGACGTCGACCGCCTCGACGCGGCCTTCGCCGCGAATGCGCAGCGGCGACGTCAGGAAGCGCAGCTCGATCGCGCTGCGTGCGCCGGGTCGCGCGGGTCGCGCCGCGAACTCGCGCAGCAGCGCCATGTTCGTGCGCGCCGTGAACGTGCCCCGCTCGGCGAGCCACCCTTCGGAGATCGGGTCGAGCTCGACGTCGGCGGGATCGATCCGCAGGTCGACGCCGTCGAGGTTGCCGAGCTCGCGCAGCTCGGCGCTCGTGAACGCCGCCTGCGCGGGGCCACGCCGGCCGAGGACGACGACCTCCTCGATGCGGCTGTCGCGCAGCGCGGCCAGCGCGTGGTCGGCGATGTCGGTGCGCTCGAGCTCCTCGGTGCTGCGCGTCAGGATCCGCGTGACGTCGGCGGCGACGTTGCCGTTGCCGATCACGACCGCGCGGCGGCCCGACAGGTCGAACTCCAGCTCGCGGTAGTCGGGGTGACCGTTGTACCAGGCGACGAACTCCGTCGCCGCGCAGCTTCCGGGCAGGTCCTCGCCGGGGATCCCGAGCGACTTGTCGGTCTGGGCGCCGGTCGCGTAGACGACGGCGGTGTAGTGCTCCATGAGCTCGGCGTGCGTGATGTCGGTGCCGACCTCGACGTTGCCGAGGAAGCGACATCCGCGCGACAGCGTCTGGCGGTCGAACGT
>DATLNY010000139.1:0-2413 GCA_035536495.1 Candidatus Saccharimonadia bacterium
GTGCACTCGCTCGACAACTGCGCGCCGTACTTCGCCACGGAAAACGACCACGACTTGCTGCGCACGTCGTTTGCGATGTACTGGATCGTCGGGATCGTCAGCAGCGGCAGCGAGCCCGCCACGCGCGTGAAGTCGAGGAACGCGTTGACGGTTGATTCGGCAGGCAGCACGGGCTGCGGTCCTCCCGGCGAAACGTCCGACACGATGCGCTGGAAATAATAATCCGCGCCACGGTTGTCGACGTCGAAGCGCCAGTTGTAGCGCGAGGTCGTATTGCCGCCCCAGCGATTCATCGTGTACGGCACGCGCGCGAGGTCCGCGGCGCGCGCGAAATTTACGCCGTAGATGCGCTGGTCGATCGCGCGACGATCCAGCGAGGTGTCGATCGTGATCGTGACCGCGCCGAGCGGTACCGCTGCGGCATCGAACGCAAGCAATAGAACGAGCGAGCCGCGAAATCGCATCCGAGGTCCCCTACCCCGGATCTGCGAGCAGCATCGTGAAACGCCGCGGCGCATCCTCGAACCCGCCGTTCGACATGAACACGACGTGGTCGCCGGCTTGCGCGAGCGTTCGCAATCGTTCGAGCAACGCGTCCACCGTCGGCGCCGTCTCTCCGCGTCCGCCGAGGGCATTCGTGACCTCACCGGCGTCCCACGGAAGCTCGGCGCGCTTGAGGAACACCGCGCGGTCGGCATCGGCCAGCGACGGTGCGAGGTCGGCGGCGTGCGCGCCGAGCCGCATCGAGTTCGAGCGCGGCTCGAGCCCGACGAGGATGCGCGCATCGCCGACGCGCGCGCGCAAGCCCGCGAGCGTCGTCGCGATCGCAGTCGGATGGTGCGCGAAATCGTCGTAGACGGTGATGCCGCGATGGACGCCGAGGCGTTCGAGGCGACGCCGCGCGCTCGCGAACGACGGCAGCGCGGCGAGCGCCGCGTGTGGCGCGACGCCGGCCGCGTTGGCCGCGGCGATCGCCGCGAGCGCATTCAAGACGTTGTGCCGGCCGAGCAGCGGCCATTCGACTTCGCCGAGCTCGACGCCGCGATGCACGAGCGCAAAGCGCGAGCCGTCGCCGGCGACGAGCCGCGCCCGCCATTCCGCGTCGACGTCGATCGCGAAGCGCTCGACCGGCGTCCAGCAGCCCATCGCGAGCACCTCGGCGAGGCGTACGTCCTCGCCGTTGACGACGAGCGTGCCGTTGCGCGGGACCGTGCGCACGAGATGGTGGAACTGGCGCATGATCGACGCGACGTCGGGGAAGATGTCGGCGTGGTCGTACTCGAGGTTGTTGAGGATCGCGATCCGGGGACGGTAGTGCACGAACTTCGAGCGCTTGTCGAAGAACGCGGTGTCGTATTCGTCCGCCTCGATCACGAACGAATCGCCGCGACCGAGGCGCGCCGAGACGCCGAAATTCTCCGGCACGCCGCCGACGAGGAAGCCCGGCGCATCGCCCGCGTGCTCGAGGATCCATGCGAGCAGCGCGCTCGTCGTCGTCTTGCCGTGCGTGCCGGCGACCGCGAGCGTGCGCCGGCCGCGCAGCACCGCGTCACCGAGCCACTGCGGCCCGGAAACGTACGGAATCCGCGAATCGAGCATGAACTCGATCGCCTCGTTGCCGCGCGACAGCGCGTTGCCGACGACGACGAGGTCGGGCGCGGGCTCGAGATGCGCGGCGCGGTACGACTGCTTCAGCGCGATCCCGAGCTGCTCGAGCTGCGTCGACATCGGTGGATACACCGCCTGGTCGGAGCCTTCGACCTCGAGGCCGAGCTCGCGCGCGAGCGCGGCGACCCCGCCCATGAACGTGCCCGCGACGCCGAGGATATGGATTCGCGTCACGCGCGCGAGCCGCCGCCGAACACGAGCGCCGCGACGACGAGCTCCACGGCGTAGAACACCACGGCGATCAGCACGCCGCGCCGCAGCGGCACGTCGAGCGCATGTCGCAGGATGTGCCCGCGCACGCCGAGCTGCCAGACGACGATCGCGAACGAAACCAGGGCCAGCAGCGCCTGCGTTCCCGTGACCTGCTTCGGATCCTCGGGCATCTTCCCGACGCCGATCAGCACGGGAAGCATCAGCAAGGTGAAGACCGCGCCGGTCGCGACCAGCGCAGTCGCGGTCTGGGCAAACCGCGCTTCGCGGTCGGCGAGCTTCAGCGCGAGCCACGGCAGCGCAAGCGTCGCCGCGAGCGAGAACGCGATACGCGCGGCGACGTTGTCGGCCAGCTGGAACTGGCGCGCGACCGCGGTGTCGACGACGAATGCGAACACGCACGCAGCGGCGAGGATCGCCGGCGAGTACGGCAGGTCCTGCGGGCCACGCTTGAACAGCATGAGGTCGCGCAGCAGGTCGAGTAGCGCTTTCATGGGACGGGAGCTGGCGAGGGCCCGGTCGGGGGGGGGGGCCC
>DATLNY010000140.1:0-5059 GCA_035536495.1 Candidatus Saccharimonadia bacterium
TGGTGGGACGAGTGCGCCGCACGTGGTCGCGCGGCGGTGCTGTTCTGCTACGCGCTCGGCAAGGCGCAGCGGTTGCTGGCCGAGCTCGCGCTGCAGACGGAACGGCTCGTCTACCTGCATGGCGCGCTGGTCGAGCTGACCGAGGTCTATCGCGCGCACGGCGTGCACATGCTGCCGACCGAGGCGATCGCGGAACATCCGCGCGGAAAGGACTACGCTGGCGCGCTCGTGCTCGCGCCGCCGTCGGCCGCGGGCTCGCCGTGGATGCGGCGTTTCAAGGATGCGGCGACGGGCTTCGCGTCGGGCTGGATGCAGGTGCGCGGCAATCGCCGGCGGCGCGGCTACGATCGCGGCTTCGTGTTGTCCGACCACGCCGACTGGCCGGCGCTCGTGCAGACCGTGCGCGACAGCGGTGCGCGGCGCGTGCTCGCGACGCACGGCAGCACCGAGCCGCTCGTGCGGTACCTCTGCGAACAGGGCATCGCCGCGCGCAGCCTCGAGACGCAGTTCGGCGCGGAACCCGACTGATGCGACGCTTCGCGGCGCTCTTTCACGCGCTCGACACGACCACCGCGACGTCCGAGAAGGTCGCCGCGATGGCCGAGTACTTCGCGCAGGCGCCGCCGGCCGACGCGGCGTGGGCGCTCGTGTTCCTTACGGGAAGCAAGCTCAAGCGAGTCGCAGGCGCGCCGCTGATGCGCGCGCTCGTCGTCGAGGCGAGCGGCTACGAGGAATGGCTCGTCGACGAGTGCTACGGGCACGTCGGTGACCTCGCCGAAACGATCACGCTGCTCGTCGACGCACACTCGGACGCCGAGGCCGACGTGCCGCTTTCGTCGTGGGTCGCGCGGCTCGCGGAGCTCCCGCAACTGCCCGAGGATCGTCGCGGCTCGCTGATCCTCGAATGGTGGCACGCGGTGCCGTCGGACCAGCGCTTCCTCCTCAACAAGCTCATGACGGGCGCGCTGCGCGTCGGCGTGTCGCAACGTCTCGTGGTGCAGGCGCTCGCGAAACTTTCGGGATTGCCGACGGAAACGATTGCGCATCGGCTTGCAGGCAACTGGGATCCGAGCGCGGAGTCGCTGCGCGCGCTCCTCGCGGTCGAAGACGATCCCGTGATGGACGCGGACAAGCCCTACCCGTTCTTTCTCGCCTCGCCACTCGAAGCCGAGCCCGGGACTCTCGGCGCAGTCGACGAGTGGCTCGCGGAATGGAAATGGGACGGGATCCGTGCGCAGGTCCTGAAACGGCACGGCGTCGTGCGGATCTGGTCGCGCGGCGAGGAGCGCCTCGACGGCCGCTTTCCGGAGGTCGAAGCCGCGGCGGCGCTCCTGCCCGACGGCACGGTGCTCGACGGCGAGATCCTCGGCTGGGCCGGCGGTAGCAGTCCGTTGCCGTTCGGTGCATTGCAGAAGCGGATCGGCCGACTGAAGCCCGGGCCGAAGTCGCTCGCGGACTGTCCGATCGTCCTGCTTGCGTACGACGTGCTCGAAGTCGATGGCGCCGACGTCCGTACCGCACCGCTCGTCGAGCGACGCGCGATGCTCGATCGCGTGCTCGCGCGCGTGCCGGCCGCGATTCGGCGATCGCCGGCACTGCCGGCCGAGTCATGGGACGCACTCTCGGCGCTGCGAACGCAGTCGCGCGAGCGCGGCGTCGAAGGCCTCATCCTCAAGCGCATGTCGTCGCCGTACCAGGTCGGACGGCGGCGCGGCGACTGGTGGAAGTGGAAGGTCGACCCGTACACGATCGACGCCGTGCTCGTCTATTCGCAACCGGGGAGCGGCCGGCGTTCGAACCTCTTCACGGACCACACGTTCGCGCTCTGGGACGAGGACAGGCTCGTGCCGGTCGCGAAGGCGTATTCGGGGCTCACCGACGCCGAGATCGCGAAGCTCGATCGCTGGATCCGTGCGAACACGCTCGAGCGCTTCGGTCCGGTCCGTTCGGTCAAGCCCGAGCAGGTCTTCGAGCTCGCGTTCGAGGCAATCAACCGCTCGACACGGCACAAGTCCGGCGTCGCAGTGCGCTTCCCGCGCATCGTGCGCTGGCGCGGCGACAAGCCCGCGCCCGAGGCGGACCGGCTCGAAACGCTGCGGGGGCTCGCCGGCGGTGGTTGAGCGCAAGGTACGCGGCGGCAGTCCGCGCGCAGCGCGCGGCGTGGGCGCCACGCCGCGCGTCGCGCGCACGGATCGCACACGGCCGGGCGCTTCACGCGCGCAGCGCAGCGATCCGCGCGGCGTCGCGATGCTCGAGCGCTGGTTCGAGACGCGCGGCTGGCGCGTGTTCGAGTTCCAGCGTGAGGCGTGGCGCGCGTACCTCGCGGGCGAATCGGGGCTCGTCCACGCGCCGACCGGTTACGGCAAGACGCTCGCGGTCTGGGGTGGGCCGCTCGCCGAGGCGCTCGCTGAATCCGGGGGCGCGTCCCTGCTGGAGCCCCTCCCGCAAGGTGATACCGCAACCGGCACGACTCCGGCGAAGCGCTCGCGACGGACGCGGACGCTGAGCGTGCTCTGGGTGACGCCGCTGCGCGCGCTCGCGAGCGATACGCTCGAGAATCTCCGCGATGCGGCGTCGGCGGTCGGGCTGGACTGGCGCATCGAGCGCCGAACCGGCGACAGCACGAGCGGCGAGCGCGGCCGGATCAAGCGCGGCGAGGCCGACGTGCTCGTGACGACGCCCGAAAGCCTGTCGCTGCTGCTGAGCTACCCCGACGCCGCGGTGCGCTTCGCGTCATTGCGTTGCGTCATCGCGGACGAGTGGCACGAGTTGCTCGGCACGAAGCGCGGCGTACAGCTGCAGCTGTGTCTCGCCCGCCTGCGCACGCTCGCGCCCGCGCTGCGGACCTGGGGTCTTTCCGCGACGCTCGGCAATCTCGACGAGGCGCGCGACGTCCTGCTCGGCCCCGGCGTGCACGGCCGTCTCGTCGACGCGGTCCACGACAAGCGCATCGTCGTCGACACGCTGTTGCCGTCGGATCCGTCGCGGTTCCCCTGGGCCGGACACCTCGGGCTGCAGCAGCTGCCGCAGGTGCTCGCGTGCGTGCTCGCCGCGCGCACGACGCTCGTGTTCACGAACACGCGCTCGCAGGCCGAGCTCTGGCACCAGGCGCTCGAGTCGATCTGGCCCGAGGATCCCGCGTCGCTCGCGCTGCATCACGGCTCGCTCGACCGCAAGCTGCGCGCGCAAGTCGAGGACGGGCTGCGCGACGGGCGCATCCGCTGCGTCGTCGCGACGTCGAGCCTCGACCTCGGCGTCGACTTCACCGCCGTCGACCAGGTCGTGCAGATCTCGAGCCCGAAGGGCGTCGCCCGGCTCGCGCAGCGCGCCGGCCGCTCGGGGCACACGCCCGGTGCGACGAGCCGTGTCGTCTGCGTGCCGACGCACACGCTGGAGCTCGTCGAGATCGCCGCGGCGCGCCGCGCGCTCGCCGACGGCGCGATCGAGGCGCGGCATCCGCCGCGGCTCTCGCTCGACGTGCTCGCGCAGCACCTCGTGACGGTCGCGCTGTCCGGCGGATTCGAACCGACGGAGATGCTCGCGGAGGTCCGTGCCACGCACGCGTTCGCGGAGCTTCCGGAGCCGGCGTGGCAAGCGACGCTCGAGCTCGTGACGCGCGGCGGGCACGCGCTGTCGGCGTACCCGGATTTCCAGAAGCTCGTCGAGCGCGACGGACGCTACGTCGTCGAAGCACCGCGCATCGCGCGCCTGCACCGGCTCTCGATCGGCACGATCACGAGCGACGGCATGGTCGCCGTGAAGAACGCACAGGGCCGCACCCTCGGCCAGGTCGAGGAGCAGTTCATCGCGCGGCTGAAGCCCGGCGACCGTTTCCTGTTCGCGGGCCGTTCGCTCGAGCTGATTCGCGTGCGCGACATGGTCGCGCACGTGCGCGCGTCGAAGGAACGGTTCGGCACGGTGCCGCGCTGGCTCGGCGGCAAGATGCCGCTGACGACGGAGCTCGCACGCTATGTCGAGCGGCTGCTGTCGGAGCCCGACGCGCCCGAGCCCGAGATGCGCGCGGCACGACCGCTGCTCGAGGCGCAGGCGCGCCGCTCGCACCTGCCCGCGCCCGGCGAGCTGCTCGTCGAATGGGTGCGCGCACGCGACGGCGATCATCTGTTCGTCTACCCGTTCGCAGGACGCCACGTGCACGAAGGGCTTGCGGCGCTGCTCGCCTATCGGCTTGCGCAGGCCACGCCGGTGAGCTTCAGCTGGAACATGAACGACTACGGCTTCCTGCTGTCGGCGCGGCGTTACGCGCAGCCCTCGGTCGACGAGCTGAAGGCGGCGTTGTCGCAGGAGCAACTCACGCGCGACCTCATGGCGAGCCTCAACCTCGGCGAGCTCGCGCGGCGCCAGTTCCGCGAGATCGCGCGCGTCGCAGGCCTGGTATTCCAGGGCCTGCCCGGGCACGTGAAGACGATGCGCCAGCTGCAGGCCTCGAGCGGCCTCATTTACGACGTGCTCGCAGAGCACGATCCCGAGCACGTGCTGATGCGCCAGGCGGTCGATGAGGTGCTCGCGAACCAGCTCGAGTTCCGCCGCCTGTCCGCCGCGCTCGACGAGATCGCGACCCGGACGTTCGTGATCGAATCACCGCGGACGCTGACGCCGCTGTCGTTCCCGCTCTGGGCCGATTTCACGCGCGGCACGTTGTCGACCGAGACCTGGCTCGCGCGCGTGCGCGCGATGGCCGAGCGGCTGGAGGCGACGCTTTGACCGGCACGCTCGCGTACGAGCTTGCGGGCGAACGGGTCGTGCTCGATGCGGCGCGTGCGCTGTACTGGCCGCGCACGGGCACGCTGTTCGTCGCCGACGTGCACTTCGGCAAGGCGCAGCTGTTTCGTCGCGCGGGCATCCCGATTCCGCGCGGCTCGACCTCGAGCGACCTCGCGCGTCTCGACGCACTGATCGCGCGCCACGAGCCACGCCGACTCGTCGTGCTCGGAGATCTCGTGCACGGCCCGTCGTCGCTCGCGGACGAGTGGCTCGCACGCGTGCGCGCCTGGCGCGCGTCGCACCGGGCGATCGGGATGCTCGTCGTGCGCGGCAACCA
>DATLNY010000141.1:0-3987 GCA_035536495.1 Candidatus Saccharimonadia bacterium
CCAGGACAACGGCGGCACCACGAACGGTGGCGTCGACACGTCCGCGACGCAGTCGTTCGTCATCACGGTCAATGCCGTCAACGACGCCCCGTCATTCGTCAAGGGCGCCGACCAGACGCGCGAGGAGAACTCGGGTCCGCAGTCGGTGCCGAACTGGGCGACGGCGATCAGCGCGGGTCCCGCGAACGAGTCGGGCCAGGTCGTCAGCTTCGAGATCGTCTCGAGCTCCAATGCCGCGCTGTTCGCGGCGGGCGGCGCGCCTGCGGTCTCGGGCACCGGCACGCTGACGTACACCTCGGCGACCGATGTGTTCGGCGTCGCGACGATCGAAGTGCGCGCGATCGACGACGGCGGCGGCAGCAATGCCTCGCCGAGCCAGACCTTCACGATCACGATCACCGACGGCGCGCCGGGCAACGTGCCGGCCATCGCCGCCGATGACGCGGCGACCGTGCTCGAGGATGCCGCCGCCGCGACGATTGCGGTGCTCGGTAACGACGCGGACGCCGATGGCGATGCGTTCATCGTGACCGACGTCACGCAAGGCGCCAACGGCACGACCGCGATCGGTCCGGCCGGTACGAACGTCACGTTCACGCCTGCTGCGAACTTCTGCGGAACGACGAGCTTCGGCTACACGATCACGGGCGGCGACACCGCGACGGTCACCGTCACGGTCACCTGCGTCAACGACGCGCCGGTCGCGGCGGACGCGAGCGGCACGGTCGTGGCGGGTCGCGCAGCCGGCACGGCAGTCCTGACGGTCACGGCGACCGACGTCGACGGCCCGGCACTGACTTACGCGATCACGGGCGGCAACACCGGCGGCGCGTTCGCGATCAACCCGGCCACGGGTGCGATCACGGTCGCGATTCCGAACGCGGTGACGGCCGGCACGTTCAACCTGACGATCACCGTCAGCGACGCGGGCGCGCCGCTGCAGAGCGACACCGCATCGGTGACGATCACGGTCACGCCGTCGGTCGACGCGATCTTCAGCAACGGCTACGAGAACTGACGGTTCGGCGCCGCGACCGCGTAACGGTCGCGGCGTTTTCCGACACGGCGCGCGGCGCGGCGCCTACCGTGCCGCCTGCACCGCGTGGCTACACTTTCGCGCATGAATCCCCACGACACTGCCACGCTCAGTGCGTGGTGCACGCTGCTGCGTGCGCCGGAGCTCGGCCCTGCACGGATCCGCGCGCTCGTCGAGCGCGCCGGCAGCGCGAGCGCCGCGGTCGCGGGCAGCGTGAAACTTCTGCGCGACTGCAGCGTGCCGGCGGCGGCCGGCGAGGCGCTGCGCGCGCCCGACGCAGCACGCATCGCGGCGGACCTTGAATGGCTCGCGCAACCCGGGCACCACCTGCTGCGCTTCGACGATCCCGATTATCCGGCGTTGCTCGCGCGCACCACCGACGCACCCGCGGCGCTGTTCGTGCAGGGTGACCCGACGCTGCTCTGGCGTGCGCAGATCGCAATCGTCGGATCGCGCAGCGCGACCGCGGGTGGCCTTGCGACCGCACGAGATTTCGCAGCGACGCTCGCACGGGCCGGGTTCGCGATCACGAGCGGTCTCGCGGACGGGATCGACGGCGCCGCGCACCGCGCGGCGCTCGATGCCGGCGGCACGACGATCGCGGTGTGCGGCACCGGGCTCGAGCTCGTCTACCCGCGCAAGCACCAGGCGCTCGCCCGCGAGATCGCTCGGCACGGCGTACTCGTGTCGGAGCTGCCGCTTGACACGGCGGCGCGGCCGGACCAGTTCCCGCGCCGCAACCGCATCATCGCGGGACTGTCGCTCGGCACGCTCGTCATCGAGGCCGGCGTGCAATCGGGCTCGCTGATCACCGCGCGGCTCGCCGGCGAGTGCGGGCGCGAAGTGTTCGCGGTTCCCGGCTCGATCCACAACCCGCTCGCGCGCGGCTGCCACCGGCTGATCCGCCAGGGCGCGAAGCTGGTCGAGTCGGCACAGGACGTCGTCGACGAGCTCGGTCCGCTTGCGCGCGAGCTCGGCGCAGCGCTCGCGGAACGGCTCGACGCACCGGCGCACGCCGCCGTTGCCGAGGCGGGCGCAACCGCTGCAAGTGCGCCGAAGACGCGCGCGTCCGAGTACGCGCCGCTGCTCGCAGCGCTTGGTCACGACGCGCTCGGTATCGACGCGCTGGTCGAGCGCAGCGGGTTGACCGCCCCGGCGGTATCGTCCATGCTGCTTTTGCTGGAGCTCGAAGGCGCAGTCGCGGCGCATCCGGGCGGACGCTACCAGCGAGTTTTCCAAGCGTGAGCCTGCAACGGGCCGCGCACCACCGCGACCCGACCGGAGCGCCGGATGAAACAGCAGGATTCGGTATTGGAAGTCCTCGTCTATCTCTTCGAAAACTACTTCTACGACGAAGCCGAAAGCTCGACCTCGCACGATCGCGACACCCTCCAGGCCTCCCTCGTCCAGGCCGGATTCTCCCCCACCGAAATTTCCCGCGCGTTCGACTGGCTCGAGGAGCTCGAGCAGCGCCGGCCCGACGGCGTCGCCGCCGACGCGGTCGCGCAGGGCCCGCTGCGGGTGTTCGGCACCGACGAGCTCGACCGGCTCGACACCGAGTGCCGCGGCTTCCTGATGTTCCTCGAGCAGTCCGGTGTGCTGTCGCCGGAGCAGCGCGAGCTCGTGCTCGACCGCGTCATGGCGCTCGGCGAGGACGACATCGACCTCATCGACATCAAGTGGGTCGTGCTGATGGTGATGTTCAACCAGCCCGGGCAGGAGGCCGCGTTCGCCTGGCTCGAGAGCGACCTGCTCGACGAGGACCGCGACCGCGTCCACTAGGGCCCCCGGCGCCCCGATTTGACACGGCGCCTCGCGTCGTGCTGACACTTTGATAGGAGCGCGCCCCTTCGAGCGCGCGGAAACGGAGAGCGCGTTCACGGACGTGACGGGTCGGCCCGCCTGCGGACGGCGATCGCGAGCGCATAGCTGATGGCCAAGAACCTGCTCATCGTCGAGTCGCCCGCGAAGGCGAAGACGATCAACAAATACCTCGGCAAGGACTTCCACGTCCTCGCCTCGTACGGACACGTGCGCGACCTCGTGCCGCGCGAGGGCGCCGTCGACACCGCGAAGGATTTCGCGATGCGATACGCGCTGATCGACAAGAACGAGAAGCACGTCGACGCGATCGCGAAGGCGGCAAAGAGTGCCGACTCGCTCTATCTCGCGACCGACCTCGATCGCGAGGGCGAGGCGATCAGCTGGCACATCGCGGAGATCCTGCGCGAGCGCGGCCTGCTCGAGGGCAAGGCATTGCACCGCGTCGTGTTCAGCGAGATCACGTCGAAGGCGATCCTCGACGCGGTCGCGCACCCGCGCAAGATCTCGCAGCCGCTCGTCGACGCGCAGCAGGCGCGCCGTGCGCTCGACTACCTCGTCGGCTTCAACCTCTCCCCGGTGCTCTGGCGCAAGGTGCAGACGGGCTTGTCCGCGGGCCGCGTGCAATCGCCGGCGCTGCGCATGATCGTCGAGCGCGAGGAAGCGATCGAGGCGTTCAAGGCGCAGGAATACTGGTCGATCGCGGCGCAGTGCGCGCACGACAAGCAGCCGTTCGAGGCGAAGCTCACGCGCTACGCCGGGAAGAAGGTCGAGCAGTTCAGCTTCACCGACGGCGCGACGGCGGAAACGGTCCGCAGCACGATCACGAAGGCCGCGAAAGGCGAGCTCGTCGTGCACGACGTCACGTCGAAGCAGCGCCAGCGTCGCCCCGCCGCGCCGTTCATCACCTCGACGCTGCAGCAGGAAGCCGCGCGCAAGCTCGGCTTCACGACCAACCGCACGATGCGCACCGCGCAGCAGCTCTACGAGGGCGTCGCGCTCGGCAGCGAGGGCCAGGTCGGACTCATCACCTACATGCGTACCGACGCGACCCACCTCGGCGTCGACGCGGTGCAGGAGATCCGCGACGTCATTCGCCAGCGCTACGGTGCGCAGGCGCTGCCGGCCGA
>DATLNY010000142.1:0-2370 GCA_035536495.1 Candidatus Saccharimonadia bacterium
TCGGCCTCGCCGAGTCGGCGCACGACCGTACCGCCGCGCGACGCGAGGGCTTCGCGTACCTCGCCGGTGTCGTCGCGAGCTTCGTCGCCCTCGCGATCGCGCTGCTCGCGCTGCGTGCAAGCGGTGCGGCGCTCGGCTGGGGTTTCCAGCTGCAGTCGCCATGGGTCGTTGCGACGCTTGCGCTCGTCATGGTCGCCACGGGGCTTTCACTCTCGGGCGTCTGGGCGCCGAGCGGCGCGTGGACCGGCGCGGGACAGTCGCTCGCCGCGCGCGGCGGTGCGCGCGGCGCGGTCGTCACCGGCGTGCTCGCGGTCGGGGTCGCGAGCCCGTGCACGGCGCCGTTCATGGGCCCGGCGCTCGGCTACGCGGTCACGCAGTCGGCCGCGGTCGCGTTGCTCGTGTTCGCGACGCTCGGCGTCGGGCTCGCAGCGCCACTCGTCGTACTCTCGTTCGCACCGGCGCTCGCGCGGCGGCTGCCGCGTCCGGGTGCATGGATGGACACGCTGAAGCAGGTGCTCGCGTTCCCGATGTACCTCGCGGCGCTGTGGCTGTTCTGGGTGCTCGGCCGACAGGCCGGCGTCGATGCGATGGCGCAGGCGCTGCTTGCTGCGCTCGCGCTCGGGTTCGCCGCGTGGCGGCTCGGGCGGCCCGCGACGACGCGCACCGCGCGCGCGGTGCGCGCGCTCGCGATCGCTGCGGGCCTCGTCGCCTGCGTCGTTGCGGTCGCGTCGATCGAGCCGCGTGCGCCGGGCGCCGCGAGTACCGCGCAGGACGGCACGCACGAGCCGTGGACCGGCGCGCGGCTCGCGACGCTGCGCGCCGATGGCCGGCCCGTGTTCGTCAACATGACCGCGGCGTGGTGCATCACCTGCCTCGCGAACGAGCGGGTAGCACTTTCGACCGATGCGGTGCGCGACGCGTTCGCGCACCATGACGTTGCTTACCTCAAGGGCGACTGGACGCAGCGCGACGACGCGATCACCGCGTACCTCGCGCAGTTCGGCCGCAACGGCGTTCCGCTGTACGTGCTGTATCCCCGCGGCGGCGGGGAGCCGCGCGTGCTGCCGCAGATGCTGACGCCCGGGCTCGTGCTCGAGGCGCTCGCCGATGCGGACGCACGCGCGGACGCGCAAGCCGCCGTCTCGTCCCCACCGTGAACGAAGGAAACCGCTCGATGAAACGCACCGCCCTCATCCTCGCCGTCGCGGCACTTTTCGCGTCCGGCTGCACCAACGCCCAACCGGCCCTCGCGAAGCTCGAGGTGGGCAAACCTGCGCCCGCTTTCACCGTGACCGACGCCAACGGCAAGTCGCATTCGCTTTCGGACTTCGCCGGCAAGACCGTCGTGCTCGAGTGGAACAATCCGGAATGCCCGTTCGTCAAGAAGCACTACGCGGGCAACATGCAGAGCCAGCAAAAAGCGGCCACCGGCAAGGACGTCGTCTGGCTCAGCATCAACTCGGGCAAGGCCGGCAAGCAGGGCCACATGGACGGCGACGATGCGAAGGCGTACATCGCCAGGAGCAATGCCTCGCCGACGGCATACCTGCTCGACACGGACTCGGCGACCGGAGTCGCCTACGGCGCGAAAACGACGCCGCACATGTACGTGATCGACGGCAAGGGCACGCTGCAGTACATGGGCGCGATCGACTCGATCCCGTCGGCCGACGTCGGCGACATCGGCGACGCGACGCAGTACGTCACGCAGGCGCTGACCGAGCTCGAGTCCGGCAAGCCTGTCAGCGTCGCGTCGACGCAGCCCTACGGGTGCAACGTCAAGTACTAGCGCTCCCGCAGAAAAGCGGCTTCCGGAAATGGGTTCGCCCCTCCCCCGCAACGCAGGGGAGGGGACGTCGGTCGTTCGAGGAACTGCGGTAGTCGGAGACCGCGAAGCGCGGAGGCGTCACTTCGCCATGCGCTTGAACACCGTCGCGGGCTCGGCCTTCGCCGAGGCGATCTCGCCCGCGCTCGCACCGTTCGCGACGTACGTCTCGCTGCGCTCGAACGTGTCCGCGTCGACGAAGCGGATCCAGAACGAATGCTGATGGTGTCGCTCCGGATCGTCGAGGTTTGCGCCGTCGACGAACGCGAACGACAGCCGATCGCCCTCTTGTTCGACGAGACGCAGTCGCGGATGGGTGAACTGCGGGCAGTAGTGCGTGGCGAGCAGCGCCTCGCCGTCGCGGTGGTAGATCGTCAGGGACTCGCGGTCCGGGCCGAGTGTCCAGGTCTCGACGAGCACGGCGTTACCCGCACTCCACCGGTAGTTCACGCGGTGCGTGCGGCCATCCGCGAGCGTGCCCTCCCAGTCGCCGACGAGCTCGCCGAGCCGTTCGAGCGCCTGGGCGGCCGGACTCTGCGTGCGGG
>DATLNY010000143.1:0-2973 GCA_035536495.1 Candidatus Saccharimonadia bacterium
CCGCTTGCGGAGATCACCGACTACTCGAACGAGCTCAAGGCGATCACCGGCGGCCAGGGCCGCTACACGATCGAGTTCTCGCACTACGAGCCGGTCCCGCCGCAGGTGCAGAAGCAGCTCAGCGAATCCTGGAAGCCGCGCGCCGAAGAGGAATGAGCCTGCGCGCGCGACCGCCCGGTCGCGCGCGCCCGTATCGCCGGAGCTCCAGCACACGCACCTCGACCGTGCCGCGCGGCGGCCACGGATCGCGCTGCGTCGCGGGTGAACGGGGGGTCATCAGTCACCCTTGAATTCGTGCCCGATCGGTGGAAAGTATCGCGTCACGGAGGTACGCAACCTCACGGAGGTACGCAACCGATGAACATGGGTCAGGGCAGCACCGGCAACGTCATCGCGGCGCTCGCGAGCTTCTTCATACCGGGGCTCGGCCAGCTGCTGCAGGGCCGTTTCTTCCTGGCGCTCGTGCAGTTCGTGCTCGCGGCGGTGCTGTGGCTCATCTTGCTGGGCTGGATCATCCACCTGTGGTCGATCATCGACGCGGCGCTGTTCAAGCCGCAGATCGTTCCGGCCTGAAAGATGCCGGTGCCGCGCGCGGCACCGGCGACCGGTTGCAGTACGGATCAGCTCGTCCCATAGTGGGCTGGGCGCGCGGGCCCCCTTGCGGAGCCCCGAATGAAACTCACTGCACCGAGCCAGGTCTTCTTCATCATCTCCGTCGTGCTCGCGATCCTCGCGATCTTCGGCCGCCTCCAGACCGTCGACTTCATCACCCCCAACGCGTTCTGGCTGATGCTCGTCGCCTGGGTCGTGCTTGCGGTGGCGTGCCTATTCCGGCGTGCCTGAACCTGCGTCGCGCGCGCGGACCACGATCCGGCGCGCGCGTCCGGCCGACGTCGACGCGCTCGTCGCGATCGGCGTCGGCACCTACCGCGAGCACTTCGCCGACCTGTGGACGCCGGCGGGGCTCGAGGCGTTCCTTGCGCGCCAGTTCGACGCAGCAACGCTCGGCGCCGAGCTCGAAGGGGACGCCGTCCGCTACGACTTCGTGTTCGTCGGCGACGAGCTCGCGGGATTCTCGAAGGTGATCCGCGACCAGCCCGTGCCGTTGCGCGACGGCGAGCGCGGGCTCGAGCTCCAGAAGATCTACTTCCGCCGCGACGCGACGCGCCGCGGCTTCGGCGCGGCACTGATCGAGCACCTGCTCGACGTCGCCGCGGCTGCGCGCGAGCCCGCGATCTGGCTCCACGTGCTCAAGGACAACACCGGCGCGTCACGCTTCTACCGGCGGCTCGGATTCGCAGACCTCGGCGAACGCGAGCTTCCGGTCGATCGCGGCACCGCGACCATGTGCGTGATGCGCCGCGCTCTCGAATCCTGACCCGGGATCAGTCGCGTTCGTACCTGTAGTTGACGCCAGCGCGGTTCTCGACCGTGCCGCTGTTGGCCTCGAGCTCCCACTTCTCGGTGAGCTGGTATCGCAGCGTGACGACCTGCCCGGGATCGAACACGCCGACGCCGTAGCTGAGATAGAGGCGCGGCGACAGGTATTTGCCGACCGTGAACGCCGCGCCGCCGAGCGCGTCGCTCTCGGCGACGCCGATGTCGTCGACCCCCATCTTCGCGCCGATGCTTTTGGCGAGCAGGTCGCCCGTCGCCGTTCCCAACGCGCGGGCCGCCATGCCGACCGTGTCGCCGTCCTCGCCCGACAGCGAGCGCAGCGGCCGCCCCGTGACGAGATACGACAGGGCGTTGCCCTGCTCCATCGCCGGCTCGGAGAACACCGTCAAGACCGGCGCCTTCGCAGTGCCCTCGATCCGCAATCCCGGCGTGACCTCGCGCAGCTTGCGCACCGCGCGGATGTCGAGCCCCGGATCGTCGAGCGGGCTCTGTGCGAACAGCAGGCGGCCGCGTTCGATCGTCAGATCCTGTCCGTACGCGCGGTACTTGCCGCTTATGCGGATCTGCCCGGTGCCGGTCGACGGCCGGCCCGGGCGCTCGCGCACGCGCAGCTGGCCTTCGACCTCGCCGTCCAGTCCGTAGCCACGCACCTTGACGTCTTCGCCGAGCACGAGGACGACATCGACATTGAGCGGCAGCGTCGATTCCTCCTCCGCCGTCGTGCCGGCGTCGACGACGACGACGTCGCGCGAAACCTTGGCAGCGCCGTCGCCCGGCAGTCGCCGGAGATTGATGCTCCCGCTCGGCACGGTCATCTTGCCGCGCACCTGCAAGGCATCCTCGACGCGCGTGATCGTCAGCGCCGGCGACGCGAAGATCTTGACGCCGGGAATGTTCGTCGCGAGCACGCGCTCCCCCGTGATCGACAGCTCGAGTGGCGCGTCGTCTGCGACGCCACCGCTGCCCTTGATGACGAGCACGCCGTCGCCCGAGCGCACCTGGCCGTCGACGACGTAGCGGTCCGATCCTTGCGCCCG
The DNA here is from genome assembly GCA_035536495.1 of Candidatus Saccharimonadia bacterium. GTDB lineage: Bacteria > Pseudomonadota > Gammaproteobacteria > Xanthomonadales > Ahniellaceae > DATLNY01. The sequence goes on from DATLNY010000143.1 coordinate 2,436, forward strand.
AAGCGTTGCACGGCCGTCACGCAGCTTCAGCCCGACCGTCGGGAGCTCGGCGCGGAATGCCGTCAGCTCGAGCGCGCCGTCGAATCGCGGCGCGCGCGTCGTGCCACCGAGCACGTAGTGTGCCTCGAGCGCGCCGCGCGGCGCGACGATCTCGGGGGTCAAGAGCTCGAGGAAACGCAGGCTTCGAAGCTCGCCGTCGATGCGGCCACCGAGATTCTCGCCGTCGATCGAGACGTTCGCTGCGAGCGTGCCGCCGTCCTCGAGCTTCGCCCTCGCGGTCGCACGCGTCGCGCCCGGCGCCACGTCGGCGTCGAGAACGACGTCCGTGTAGCGCAGCAGCGGCCGGTCCTCGGTGTCGGGATACGCCACCACGCCGGCCGCCGACGCGAGGTTCGCGCTGCCGCGCCAGGCGCCCTCGGGCGAGCGCGCGAAGCTGCCGCTGCCGTCGAGCACGCCCTCGGTGCGCAGCGGCGCGCCGGGGCTCGCAATCGCGACGACGAGCGCGATCGGGACGCGGTCGACGCGGTAACGCGCCTGC
>DATLNY010000144.1:0-2611 GCA_035536495.1 Candidatus Saccharimonadia bacterium
ATCGGCGTGAGGTAGAACCAGAGCGACACGAGCTGCGGCACGACGTGGGCGGCGTCGGGCACGAACACGCGGATCGTCGCGAGCGCGAGCGCGAGCCCGAACGCGAACCCCGCGAGCAGCACCCAGTACGGCCTCGCCCACGCGTGCCCCGCGAGGTCGATCGGATAGCCGAGCGCGCGGATCACGCAGACGACTGCGACGAACCCCGCGCCGTGCAGCGCGAAGCTCGCGAGCACCGGCGCGAGCACGAGCGCGGAGCGCGGCATCGCAACCTTCGAGATCAACGCGGCGCGCTCGACGATCGCCGCCATGCCGCGCATCAGCGCTTCCGAGAACGCGACCCAGGGCCACAGCCCCGCGACGAGGAACGGAAGGAATGCGCGCGGGTCGGCGTCGGGCAGGCGGACCTTCAGGATGATCCCGAACACGAGCAGCAGCACGAGCAGCTGCAGCACCGGCGCGAGCAGCGCCCACGCGGCGCCCGAAAGGCTGCCGAGGAAGCGCTCGCCGAGCTCGCGCGCGGCGAAATGCCGCGCGATGCGCCAGTACCCCGATGCGCGCCGCGACCCCTTGAACGGCACGGTTGCGGCTGCGGTCATCGACTTCGACTTCCGGGCATGGACGCGGCGTACTCGCGGCGCAGCAGCCTAGCCGACCGGCGCGGTCACTGCGAGCGTTCGGGGGTTTCGGTCGCCTCGGGCGCTGCCTTTGCGTCGGTGTCGGGGGCTTCGAAGCCTTCGGTGGCGAGCGCCGCGCCGGGCCCGGCCTCCTCGACACCTTCGGCCGCGAGCACCGCCTCGGTCGCGGCGGGCGTGCCGTCGGCCGGCGCCTTCTTGTCGTCGAAGCGGTTGCGCAACGACGCTATCGACGCGGGATCCGCCTCGATCGGCAGGTTGCGCAGCGTATCGGCGTGGTTCTGCACGACGCGCTCGCGCTGCTCCTGCTCGAGCTTGCGCTCGAGCTCCTCGCGCACCTCGGTGTAGGGACGCAGCCGGCTCGGCTTCGTCCCGACGAGCTGGATGACGTGGAACCCGTACGGCGTCTCGACCACTTCGGAGATGTCGCCGGGTTTCGCGAGCGCGAAGCTCGCGTCGTAGAAGCTCTGCTCCATCACGTCGGGGCCGAACTCGGGCAGCAGACCGCCGTGCGCCTTCGTGGTCTCGTCCTCGGAGCGGCCCTTCGCGATTTCCTCGAAGTCGGCGCCGGGCTTGCGGGCGTCGGCGAGTACCTCGTCCGCAAGCTTGCGCGCATCTTCCTTCGAGCGATTCTGCGTGCGGATCAGCACGTGGCGCACGCGGCGCTGCTCGGGAATCGTGAAGCGCGCCGGATCGGCCTGGTAGACCTCCTTCGCGAGCTGCGTGACGTCGACCTCCGCGGCGTCGCCGATCTGGTCGAGCCGATAGCGCGCGAGCACGGATTCGGCCGACAGCTCCATCTCCCTGAGGATCGCAGGATCCTTGTCGAGGCCGAGCTTGCGCGCCTCGTTGGCGAGCTGGCGCGTCAGCAGCATGCCCGAGACGATCGACTCGATCCGCTCGGGCGTGCCGATCGTCGCGGCACGATCCTTCTCGGGGATGCGCGCCATGCGCGCATCGACGTCTGCGAACGTGACGGAGGCGTCGCCGCGCGTCGCGATCGGCTTGTCGACGAGCTGGGCGGCGGCGGGGACGGACGCGAACGTGGCGAGCAACGCGAGGCCGAGCAGCGTAATGCGCATCGGTGGATCTCCTGGGCTTGGCGCGCGAGGCGGCGCGGGCTGTCTGAGACAGCGAATTCTTCGGCGAGTGCCGCAAAACGAAAAACGGGCGGGCCTTGCGGCCCGCCCGGTCGATCGATCGACGATTGAAACCTAGAACTGGATCTGGATGCGGAACCCGCAGGTCTCGCCGAGCGGCCGCGTCGAGTTGCACGGCGTAGTCGACGAGAACCCGTCGAACGGCGCGTCGAACGTCACGTTCATGTAATACGACTTTTGCGGATCGAGGTTGCAGAACGCGGGATCCGAAATCGGCGGGCCGAAGTTGAGGTAGATGAACGGACCTTCGTTCGCGTAGACGCGGCAACCGGGCTTCAGCAGCGGATCGGGCGAACCGACAACCGGCGGGCGCAGGTCGTTCGGGCATTCGCTGATCGTGAGGTAGCGGTAGTCGGAGCCGACCCTGCCGCCGGTGTTCGACGTGTCCGCGTTCATCTGCAGCTGCATGTCGCCGCTGTCGCCGTTGAGCATGCCCCAGTTGAACGAGAAGCTGCGGTACTGGCCGCCGTTCATCTCGATCTTCGTGAGTGCCGCACCGACCGGCTGGCCCGCGGGCGAGGTGCCCACCTGCCACAACTGCGTGAACGTCAGGGGCGAACCGAGCGCGGAGAGGCCCGTCGGCGGGAAGAACCCGTCGTTGACGCCCGCGCAGCTGTTCGCAGGCGGCGGCGGGGGCTGTTCGACCGTACCCTGGATCGCCTGGATGATCAGCGACGAGGCGCTCGTCGCACCCGCATCGTTGAGGCACTTGAAGTCGAACGTGTAGGTGCCGACGCTGCCGAGCGACAGCTGCGCGCTCGCGTCGCCCGGAGCGACGACGCCGCTCCATGCCGCGACGCCGGGCGTCACGCTGCG
>DATLNY010000145.1:0-6625 GCA_035536495.1 Candidatus Saccharimonadia bacterium
ACCGGCCCCGCGAATCGCGGCCCCATCCTGCCGCCGCGGCGGGCGAGGGCACGCGTGAGCGCCCCCCGCGTCGCGACGCGCAGCCGCCCAATCGTCCGGCCGCGCGGGTCGAGGATCGTGACAGTCGCGCATGCGCCGCGGACGAACCCGCTCACGAGCCGGGCGATCGGCGCGGCGAGCGATCTTGCCGAGGCGGCAGCGCCTGCGGCATCGAGCGAGATCGTCGCGGCCGCGCGGCCTCGCGACGTGTCGAGGACGTCGCGCGCGACGCGCGCGGCGGCGGCGTCCGAGGTGACGTCGTAAATCGTGCCGCTGCGATCCCGGCCGACCTCCGCGAGGTCGAATCCCGACGCGCGGATCCGGATCCGCGCGTCGGGCGGCGGGGGCGTGGTCATCACGCCGGGGCTACCAGTGCGTCGCGGCGCGGCGCATGGCGGTTCAGGGGCGGGGCTGCGCTCGTGCGAGCGAGGCTGCCCAGATCGCGAGCGCGGCGGTCAGGGCCGCCAGCGGCCACGACACCGCCGCGGCGATCTCGACGTCGCCGATGCGCAGCAGCGTCCCGGTCGCAGCGCGCACGATGTGGGCGACCGTCAGCAGCGCGAACAGCGCGAGGGTCACGTGGAGGAACGTGCGGAGCTGGTTCATCGAAGCTCTCCTTCATTCGGGGCCGGCGTCATGCCGCATCGGGCGGCTTGCCGCGCGCGTCGCGCGGCATCCGCCCGGACTTCTTCAGCGCATCGCGCAGCACGTACTCGATCTGCGCGTTGACCGAGCGCAGCTCGTCCTCGGCCCACCGCTGGACGAGGTCGAGCACCTCCACGCTGATCCGCAGCGGGTACGCCTTCTTGTCGGTCGCCACGGGCATCAGCCGCTGTAGAGCGTGCCCGTGTTGACGATCGGCTGCGTCCCTCGCTCGCCGCAGAGCACGACGAGCAGGTTCGACACCATCGCGGCCTTGCGCTCCTCGTCGAGGTCGATGATGCCCTCGTTGCGCAGCTTCTCGAGCGCCATCTGCACCATGCTGACCGCGCCCTCGACGATCTTCGAGCGCGCGGCGATGATCGCCGAGGCCTGCTGGCGCTGCAGCATCGCGTGCGCGATCTCCTGCGCGTAGGCGAGGTGCGAGACGCGCGCCTCGAGCACCGAGACGCCGGCGCTCTCGAGCCGTTCCTGGATTTCCTTCTTGAGGTGCTCGTTGATCTCGGCCGAGTGGCTGCGCAGCGAGATCTTGTGGTCGTCGTGCAGGTCGTACGGGTAGCTCGTCGCCATCTGCCGCAGCGCCGCCTCGCTCTGGACCTTGACGAAGTTCTCGTAGTCGTCGACGTTGAACACCGCTTCGGCGGTGTCGTGCACGAACCAGACCGCGATCGCGCCGATCTCGATCGGGCTGCCCTCGAGCTCGTTGACCTTGAGCTTCGACGACTCGAAGTTGCGGATGCGCAGCGTCACGATCCGCTTGGTGTAGAACGGGTTCGCCCAGCGCAGGCCGTGGTCGCGGCAGGTACCGGCGTAGCGGCCGAAGAACTGCAGCACGACGCCCTGGTTCGGCTGCACGATGAAGAATCCGAACCACAGGATCGACAGCGGGACCGCGAGGAGCAGCGAGCCGATGATCGCGGTCTTGTCCGGGCCGCCGAGTCCCACGATCAGCCACGTGATGTTCGCGATCGTCAGCACGATCAGCGCGATGATGATCGGCACGCCCGAAGGGGCGATCAGCTTCTTTTCCTGCATGGCAGCGGTCCTCGTCGGGGGAAGCGGGCAGGACCGTAAGATATCAAAATGATATCTAAATGCAAGTGACAGACTCCCCGGGGAGAGGCTTGCCGCTTCAGCGCGGATCGAGTCGCACGAGCGGCGCGGGGAGTTTCTCCGACGTCACGTAGAGCGCCTCGCCGCGGCGATCGAACGTGATCGATTCCGCCTGGATCAGCGGCGGCAGGCCGAGCACGACCGGCGGGCGTCGCAGCACGTCGGCCCAGCTCTCGTTGCCGCGGCGGTCGTATCGGTAGGCGTCGCGATAGGTCAGAACGACGAGCGCGCTGCTGTCGGGCGGCATCGCCATCGAGGTCACGTGGGCGCGATAGCGCCCCGACTGCGGATGCGCAGCGAGCTCCCGGCGATCCGGCTGCGGGATCGTCCCCGCGACGCCGATCTGTGCAGCGAGCAGTGCGCGCCTGCCCCGCGTCGCCTGCAGGGGCACACGGAACAGCTGCGCGGGGACGCGCTTCTTCGACATCAGCAGCACCTCGCGCCGCGCCGTGTCGATTGCGACCGCCTCGCAGTCGCGCGGGCCGTCGGGCCAGCGGATGCGCATGCGCCATGCCGGTCTCACGGAACCCCGGAACCCGCCATCGCGCACCCGTGGCTCCTCGACCACGATGATCTCGATCCACGAGCGCACGCCGCCGTTGTCGCCGGTGTCGGCGATCGCGAGATAGGGCTTGCCGTCGAGCACGAACGACGCGAGGTCCTCCCAGTCGGTGTTCGGCGCGCCTTCGACCGTGAACGCCGCGTCGACGCGCCCGTCGCGGCCGAGCGCGTGGATCCGGTTGGGGTTGTGGCTGTCGTTGACGACCCAGAGGAGATCGTCGCGGCGCTGCGAGTGCGCCATGCCGCTGATCTCGGCGACGTCGGGATCGAGGATCAGCGCAACGAGCGCCGGTTCGGCTTCGACGGCGCCACCAAAGAGCGCCGCTGCGAGCAGCAGTGCGCGCCTCGTCACTGCGCGCTGCCGGTACGAAAGCCGGAGATGACGATGTTGCCGAGCAGGTTGACGCTCGAATAGAAGCCGGCCGGATCGCCGTCGTTGACGGCGAACGCGATGTGCACCGCATCGTATCCCGGCAGCGCGGCGTCGAAACTCTCCCAGCGATCGCCGATCCACGCCTGCACCCACGCGTGCGGCACGAACACGTGCGAACGGCCCGCGAACTCGTCGGCATAGGCCAGCCCGTTGACGACACGCGTCGGGATCCCGAGCGAGCGACCGAGCGCCGCGAGCAGCAGCGCGTGCTCGGTGCAATCGCCCTCGCGCGAACGCACCGTCTCGAGCGCGGACGCGTAACCGACGCGGAGCGACTTGCGGGAGATGTAACCGCGCACGTGCGACTCGAGCGCGGACATCCTGGCGAAATCGCCCTTCGCATTCCCCGCGCCCTTGCGCGCGAGCGCGCCGACCTCGGGCGCGTCGCTCTCGAGCCAGCGAGTCGCGGCGGAGTCGGCCGGTTTCGGCGGGGAGCGGTCGCGCACGGCGTCGGGGTTGATGTTGACGCGCCACGCGCGTGCGCCGTCGCGCGTGCTGCGCTGCTCGCCGACCGACGGCAGGGTCGCCTCCGACGTGCCCGTGAGCGCGATGGAGGTCTCGATCTCGTTCGCGCGCTCATCGCGGCTCAGCGCGCGCGGCGCGGCGACCATCGTGCGGTCGAGCAGGTCGGCCGGCTGGTTCGGCGCCTTCGCGCACGCCTCGTCGCACGCGACCATCTCGAACGACATCCCGAGCAGCGGCAGCACCGTCTTTCGCAACTGGTGCTTCGAGTCGACCCACGCGAGCGCTTCGATCGGCGATCCGGGCAGCTCGATGCGCTGCTCGATCCGGATCAGCTCCTCCACGACGAGCCCCGTCGTGACGCGCTCGGGCCCGACGACGCGGGTCCTCACCGGCACCGCGATGAGGTTCGACGGCTCGAACGCGAGCATCTCGAACGTCGTCCCCGGCGCGAGCCCGTGCCTCGATTCGGCGAGACGCGCGCCCTCGGACAGCACCGCGCCCGCGGGCCACGGGATCGTGCGCTCGTCGGTACGACCGAACGAGGTCGTCGTCACGCGCGCCTCGTTGCCGACGACTTCGCCGTGCGTCGTCGTCGTGACTCCGGAAAGCCCCGCTTCGGACGAGAACGACACGGGCCTGCCGTCGCGCGTCTCGACGGATCGCTCCTCGGTCGTCATCGCGATCGAGATCCCGGCGCGGTCGATCGCCGCTTCCATTCGCTCGGTCGTCGTGACGCGGTCGCCGTCGACCTCGCGCGTCTGCACGAGATGGCCGATCTTGCGCCCGTCGATCAGCACCTTCATCCCGGTCGTCTCGGCTTCGGCCGCGGCGGCGTTCGCCGCGAGCAGCAGCACGAGGGGAAGCAGCGCAATTCGCATGGGATCGGCTTCGACAGGAACGTGGCCGATTGTAGGGGACGCGGAAGCGGGCCGTATCGGCGGTCGCGCCCGCTAGAATCGGCGCATGAACGTGTTCGGCACGCCGCTGCAGGACGGCGCGATCCGCCTGCTGCTGCTCGGCTCGGGCGAGCTCGGCAAGGAAGTCGCGATCGAGGCGCAGCGCCTCGGCGTCGAGGTCGTCGCCGTCGACCGGTATCCGCACGCACCGGCGATGCAGGTCGCACATCGCTCGCACGTCATCGACATGCTCGATCCCGACGCGCTTGCGGCGCTGCTCGCGAGTGAGCGCCCGACGCTCGTCGTGCCGGAGATCGAGGCGATCCACACGCCGACGCTCGAGCGGCTCGAAGCCGAAGGCCTGCGCGTCGTGCCGACCGCGCGCGCTGCGCGCCTCACGATGGATCGCGAGGGCATCCGGCGGCTCGCGGCGGAGTCGCTCGGCCTGCCGACCAGCGCGTACCGCTTCGTCGACACGCTCGACGAGTTCCACTCGGCGATCGCGGCGCTCGGCACGCCGTGCGTCGTCAAGCCGGTGATGTCCTCTTCGGGCAAGGGCCAGAGCCTCGTCCGGCGCGCCGAGGACGCCGGCGCTGCCTGGGATTACGCGCAGTCCGGCGGGCGCGCGGGCCGCGGCCGCGTCATCGTCGAGGGATTCGTCGACTTCGAATACGAGATCACGCTGCTGACGGTGCGCCACCGCGACGGCACGACGTTCTGCGCGCCGATCGGCCACTACCAGGAGGACGGCGACTACCGCGAGTCGTGGCAACCGCAGCCGATGTCGCCCGCGTCGCTCGCGCGCGCGCAGGACATCGCGCGTTCCGTGACCGACGCGCTGGGCGGCCGCGGGATCTTCGGCGTCGAATTGTTCGTGCGCGGCGACGAGGTGTGGTTCTCGGAGGTCTCGCCGCGTCCGCACGACACTGGCCTCGTGACGCTCGTGTCGCAGGAGCTCTCGCAGTTCGCGCTGCACGTCCGCGCGATCCTCGGCCTGCCGATCCCGGTCATTCGAACGCTCGGCCCGTCGGCTTCGGTCGCGATGCTCGCCGAAGGCCACGGCCGGGGACCGAGCTTCCACGGCGTCGCCGAGGCGCTCGCGGAGCCCGATACCGCGCTGCGCCTGTTCGGCAAGCCGTCGGTGCACGGGCGGCGCCGCGTCGGCGTCGCGCTCGCGCGCGCCGACACGATCCTGCACGCGAAGGAAAAGGCGCGCCGTGTCGCCGAGCGCATCCGCATCGAGGTCCCGGCATGAACGATCCGCAGCCTGTCCTCTACTACGCGGTGTACCTGTTTCCGACGGCGCTCGAAACGCTCGGTGACGCGCTGAAGCCGTACCTGCGCGACGGGCCGCACGGCCGCCACCTGATGTGCGCCGAGATCGACGCCGGTGGGCAGCTGTTCGAGGTCATGATCCCGTCGCACGACGAGCAGGGCCGGCCGATCGACATCGAGATGATGTTCCCGACCGTGATGGTGCGGCTCGTCATCTCGATGCGGCCGGAGGCCGACGTCGGCTTCACCTGACGCAACGGCTCACGGCGCGCGCGTCCAGCCTTCGCTTCGCAAGATCTCGAGCGGCCGGAACGCCGACTTGTAGCCCATCTTCGGATGCGCGGCGATCCAGTAGCCGAGATAGAGGTGCGGCAGCGCGCGCGCGCGCGCGAGCTCGATCTGCGTGAGGATCGCGTACGTGCCGAGGCCACGCCCGGCCTCGCCCGGATCGAAGAACGTGTAGACCGCCGACAGCCCGAGCGCGCCGAAATCGGTCACGGCGATCGCGAGCAGCCGCCCGTCGCGGCGGAACGTCACGAAGCGCGTGGGGCTCCACGGGCTCGTCAGGAATCGCGTGAAGTCTTCCGCGCCGGCCTCGTCCATGCCGCCGCCGTAGTGGCGCGTTTCGAGGTAGCGCCGATATAGCGCGAACGCCTCGTCGCTGTAGAGCGCCGGCTCGACCGCGACGACGAGGTCCGCGTTGCGCGCGCGGTTGCGCCGCTGGCTGCGGTTCGGGCGGAACTCCGCGACCGGAACGCGCGCAGCGACGCACGCGCGGCAGCGCGGGCACGCCGGCCGATAGATGTGGCCGCCGGCGCGCCGGAAGCCGCGCGCGAGCGCGAGGTCGAACAGCTGCGGCAGGTCGGCCGCGAGCGGATCGATGACGAGGTTCTGCGCGGTGCGCTCGCCGTAATAGCCGCACGGATGCGGCAGGGTCTTCAGCAGGCGAACCGATTCGGAACGCATGCCGCAATATATCTCGCCCGCCCACGCCACGCTCCCGAGGGGGGGTCACAGCGCCCGCCGTCCTCCACCCTGCATTCAGCCCGACCAGTCGCACCCGTGGGAAAGGGTCGGAATGCGCTGCAGCGCCTCGCGCGCCGCCTGTTCGCGGGCTAGAAAACGCCGAGCAGCTTGAGTGTGACGAGCACCGCGCCGATCGAGGCGGCACCTAGCAGCACCA
>DATLNY010000146.1:0-17769 GCA_035536495.1 Candidatus Saccharimonadia bacterium
GAGCGCTCGCGGCCCGAGCACATCGAGCTCTCGCGATGGGCCGAGAGCTTCGTCGAGGAATTCCGCAGCGTTCACCCGCTCGAGCTCGACAACCTCGCGACGGCGGTCCAGCGCTGCCAGCCCGTGCTCGTCGACCCGAACCACCTCCAGCAGATCGCCTGGAACCTCGTCCAGAACGCCCTGCGGTACGGGCGAAAGCCCGCCGAGCCCGCTCGCGTCGTCGTATCGGTGCGGCCGCTGCACGACGGCGGACCGCCCGTGCTCGAAGTCTCCGATCGCGGACCGGGAATTCCGGAGAAAGTCGCCGCGCGAATCTTCGAGCCGTTCTTCACGACGCACGAGCACGGGACGGGCCTCGGGCTCTACATCGCGCGCGAGCTGTGCGAAGCGAACCAGGGCTCGCTTGACTTCGTGCCCGTCGCGGGCGGTGGATCGTGTTTCCGGATCACGCTGCCGGTCGCGGCGCGCGTCACGGCGACGTCCCGCGCGCCCGGATCCGCGAGTACGGGTGGCCGGCGCGCGATCGGCTAGGATCGCCCAGTCCGCCGCTGCTTCGAAGCCATGGCGCAACACACCGCCCTCATCGTCGACGACGAGCCCGACATCCGCGAGTTGCTCGTGCTGACGCTGAGCCGGCTCGGTCTCCACGTCGACACGGCCGCGAACATCGAGGACGCGAAGCGGATGCTCGATCGGGCGCCGTATTCGTTCTGCCTCAGCGACATGCGCCTGCCCGACGGCTCCGGTCTCGAGATCGTCGAACACGTTGCGCAGCACCATCCCGACGTTCCGATCGCGATGATCACGGCTTTTGGCAGCGTCGACGCCGCGGTGTCGGCGCTCAAGGCGGGTGCGTTCGACTTCGTCTCGAAGCCCGTCGACCTCACGATGTTGCGTCGCCTCGTCCAGTCCGCGCTGAAGCTGTCGGCTGAGCGCACGACCGAGCCATCTGCCGGAGCGACGCGCCTCCTCGGTGATTCCGAGCCGATGCAGCGCGTGCGCGAAACCATCGCGAAGGTCGCGCGCAGCCAGGCGCCCGTTCACATCAGTGGCGAATCGGGCTCGGGCAAGGAACTCGTCGCGCGCCTGATCCACGAGCTCGGGCCGCGCGCGGGCAACGCGTTCGTGCCGGTCAATTGCGGGGCGATTCCGGCCGACCTCATGGAGAGCGAATTTTTCGGCCACGTGCGCGGCAGCTTCACGGGCGCGCACGCCGACAAGTCGGGCCTGTTCCAGACCGCGAGCGGCGGCACGCTGTTCCTCGACGAGGTCGGAGACCTTCCGACGCACATGCAGGTGAAGCTGCTGCGGGTGATCCAGGAAAAGTCGGTGCGGCCGATCGGGGCGCGGCAGGAAACGCCGGTCGACGTACGGATCGTCTCGGCGACGCACCGGAACCTCGCGCAGCTCGTCGAACAGGGGGCATTCCGGCAGGACCTGTACTACCGCATCAACGTGATCGAAGTCCGCGTGCCGCCGCTGCGCGAACGGCGCGAAGACATTCCCGTCCTCGCCGCGCGCTATCTCGACCGGATCGCGCCGGACTGGGGGATCGAGCGCCCCGTGCTCGCGCCGGCCGCGCTGGAGGCCCTCGCGTCGTACGACTACCCCGGCAACGTCCGGGAGCTCGAAAACGTGCTCGAGCGCGCGGTCGCGTTGTGCGAGCGGGGCGTCATCGAATCCGCCGACCTGCGCCTGCAGGAGCGCGACACATCGATGCGCGCGGTGGCGCATGGAGCGGCGCCCCCTCCTGCATCCGGCGCGAATTCGCTCGGCGACTACATCGACTCGCTCGAGCGCGAGGCGATCATGAAGGCGCTGCAGGAGACGCGCTACAACAAGACCCGCGCGGCGCAGAAGCTCGGGATCACCTTCCGTGCGTTGCGCTACAAGCTCAAGAAACTCGCGATCGAGTGAGTCGTGTGACGCATGACGTCACTTTGTGACGTAGCGCGCCCGATGCGGTCCGGTCGAGGTTCGCGGAACAATGTGACGGCGTGCGCATTTCTTCGTCCCGCGACGGTGGAAAGGCCTGTTTCGGGGGCCGGTGAAGTGCGCGCGCGCATGGCACACCCGATGCTAGAGTTCGCACGGGATGGCGCGAGCCGGGGGTGGGAGTTGGATCCGACCCGAAAGTTCTCCCGTCCGTGCACGTCTCCTGTTTTCAGCTGAGCCACAACGAGGGCACCTCATGAACATCAAGAACCAGCAAGGCTTCACGCTTATCGAGCTGATGATCGTCATCGCGATCCTCGGCATCCTGCTCGCGATCGCAATTCCTGCGTACCAGGACTATGCGATCCGCGCGCGCGTTGCGGAATGCATCAACCTCGCCGCGCCGGCGAAGCTCGCGGTCGCCGAGACGGCAGCGTCGAGCGGCATCCTCGCTACGGAAATCGCGACCGCGGCCCAGGCGGGCTACACGTTCACGGCGACGAAGAATTGCGCGAGCATCGACATCGCGGCTGGCGTCATCACCGCCACGACGACGGAGACGGGTGCCACGACCGACCCCGTGGTGACGTTCACGCCGACCCAGGGCACGATCGAAGCGCCGGTGGACTGGAATTGCCTCCAGACCGTTGGCGAGCCGCAGCACGTGCCGGCGAACTGCCGCGCCCCGTAATCAGCCTGCTTCGGCCGGATCCCGGCCACTGCACGCGTCACACGCGAAACCCCCGCTTGCGGGGGTTTCGTTTTTCCGGCCTCGGCTAAGCCGGACTTGCCCCGGTCGAGCTGAGCAAGGTTTCCGCTGGAACGCGGCCTGGCTGGATTCGCGTGCGGCCGCGCATTTCTACGCCCGACCCTTTGCGGTACATTCGGCCTGTAGCGGATCGGGACGGGCGGGTGATGGCGATCCAGACGAATCAGACCCTCACGGGTCTCAGTGGCATCGCCCGGCGGCTCGTGCTCGACGGCGCGCTTTCCGAGGACGACGGCCGTCGGGCGGTCGAGGTCTCGGCCCGCCAGAAAATACCGATCGGCAGTTACCTGGTCCAGAACGGGCTGTCGACCGCGATCGCGGTCGCGACGGCCGCATCGCACGAATTCGGCATTCCGCTCTTCGACCTCCGTGCGGTCGACCTGCGCCACATCCCCGTCAAGCTCGTCGACGAAAAGATCCTCCAGCAGCACAAGATCCTGCCGCTGTTCAAGCGTGGCAACCGCTTGTTCGTCGGCGTGTCCGATCCCACCAATCTTCGCGCGCTCGACGAGATCAAGTTCGTCACGAACCTCACGGTGGAGTCCGTCGTCGTCCCCGAGGACTTCCTCGAGCGCACCATCGACCAGGCGCTCGCGGGCGCCGAATCGCTGGTGGATGACAAGGAGGAGGACGAGGGCCTCGACAAGCTCGACCTCGATTCGACCGGAGACGAGATCGGCGACGAGGCTGCGGACCCAACCAGCGCGGCGGACGACACGCCGATCGTCAAGTTCGTCAACAAGGTGCTGCTCGACGCGATCAAGCGCGGCGCGTCGGACATCCATTTCGAGCCCTATGAAGCGGCGTTCCGCGTGCGGCTTCGCATGGACGGCATCCTGCGTCCCGTCGCGAATGCGCCGATCAAGCTCAACGCGCGCATCACGGCGCGCCTCAAGGTCATGGCGAGCCTCGACATCGCCGAGCGCCGCGTCCCGCAGGACGGACGCATCAAGCTCAACATCTCGAAGACGAAGTCGATCGACTTTCGCGTCAGCACCTGCCCGACGCTGTTCGGCGAGAAGGTCGTGCTGCGCATCCTCGATGCCTCGGCAGCGAAACTCGGCATCGACAAGCTCGGATACGAGGAATTCCAGAAGAACCTGTTCGTCGAGGCGATCCAGAAACCCTACGGCATGGTGCTCGTCACGGGCCCCACCGGCAGCGGCAAGACCGTTTCCCTGTACACCGCGCTCAACATCCTCAATACCGACGGCGTCAACATCTCGACGGTCGAGGACCCGGTCGAGATCCGGGTACCGGGCATCAACCAGGTGCAGATGAACGTCAAGCGCGGCATGACTTTCGCCGCCGCGTTGCGCTCGTTCCTGCGGCAGGATCCCGACATCATCATGGTCGGCGAGATCCGCGACCTCGAGACCGCGGAGATCGCGATCAAGGCGGCGCAGACCGGGCACATGGTGCTCTCGACGCTGCATACCAACGACGCGCCGCAGACGATCGCGCGCCTCATGAACATGGGCATCGCGCCCTACAACATCACGTCGTCGGTCACGCTCGTCATTGCCCAGCGACTCGCGCGCCGGCTGCACGATTGCAAACGCCAGTTGAAGCTGCCGGTCGAAGCGCTCGTGGCCGAGGGTTTCTCGGCCGAGGAAGCCAAGACCCTGCAGATCTTTGAAGCAGTCGGTTGTTCCGGGTGCAACGAGGGCTATAAAGGCCGGGTGGGCCTTTATCAGGTGATGCCGATGACCGACGAGATCCAGAAGATCGTCCTTTCGGGCGGCAATGCAATACTCATCGGCGAGGCGGCGGCACGCAGCGGCATCCCCGACCTGCGGCAATCCGCGCTGAAAAAGCTTCGGGACGGCGTGACGAGCCTCGCCGAAGTAAACCGCGTAACCAAGGACTAATCCATGGCCACTGCAACCGCCGCTCGTACCAAGCCGGTCGTGGGCCGCGCCCAGGTCAGCCAGCTCCAGCCTTTCGTGTGGGAGGGGACCGACAAGCGCGGCATCAAGATGAAGGGGGAAAGCTTCGGCAAGAGCGAGAACCTCATCAAGGCCGAGCTGCGCAAACAGGGGATCAATCCAACCAAGGTCGCCAAGAAAGGCAAGCCGCTTTTCGGCGCTGCCGGCAAGAAAATCTCGGCGCGCGATATCGCGGTCTTCAGCCGCCAGCTCGCGACGATGATGAAGGCGGGCGTACCACTGGTCCAGTCGTTCGACATCATCGCGGGCGGCCAGAAAAACATCCGCATGAAGAACATGCTGACCGCGATCAAGACCGACATCGAAGGCGGCTCGTCCCTGACCGAGTCGCTCTCCAAGTTCCCCGTCCAGTTCGACGAGCTGTATCAGAACCTCGTAAGGGCTGGCGAAGGTGCCGGCGTGCTCGAAACCGTGCTCGACACCATCGCTACCTACAAGGAGCGGATGGAGAGCCTCAAGGGCAAGATCAAGAAGGCGCTCTTCTATCCCGCTATCGTCATCGCGGTAGCGATCCTCGTGAGCGCCGTGCTGCTGATTTTCGTGGTGCCCCAGTTCGAGCAGGTGTTCAAGCAGTTCGGCGCGGAGCTCCCGGCGTTCACGCAAATGATCGTCAACGCGTCACGATTCATGGTGAGCTACTGGTGGCTGGTACTGGGCATCGTGCTCGGCAGCATCTTCGGCTTCATGTTCCTGTTGAAGCGATCGCTTGCGCTGCAGCACGCGCTCGACAAGATCATGCTCAGGCTTCCGATCGTGGGGCAGATCCTGCACAACTCCGCGATCGCGCGGTTCGCGCGAACGCTGTCGATCACGTTCAGGGCGGGCGTTCCGCTGGTGGAAGCACTCGACATCGTCGCCGGCGCGACGGGCAGCACGACCTATGAAAAGGCGACAAGGCGAATCCGCGACGACGTCTCGGTCGGCTACCAGCTCAATGTCGCGATGCGTCAGGTCGACCTGTTCCCCGTCATGGTCGTCTCGATGACGGCGATCGGCGAAGAGGCGGGCGCGCTCGATGCGATGCTGCTCAAGGTCGCCGAGTTCTACGAAGAGGAAGTCAACAACGCGGTCGACGCGCTCGCAAGCATGCTCGAGCCTTTCATCATGATTTTCATCGGTGCCATCGTGGGCAGCATGGTCGTCGGCATGTACCTGCCGATCTTCAAGATCGCGGCGACGATCTGACACGCGCGCGCGGATGACGGGCGCTTGATCGACCTG
This sequence comes from Candidatus Saccharimonadia bacterium, assembly GCA_035536495.1. Taxonomy (GTDB): domain Bacteria; phylum Pseudomonadota; class Gammaproteobacteria; order Xanthomonadales; family Ahniellaceae; genus DATLNY01. The sequence goes on from DATLNY010000146.1 coordinate 5,875, forward strand.
CTCGCGACGACGCCTGCGCTCGTCGTCGCCTGCGCGCTGCTCGGCCTGCTGGTCGGCAGCTTCCTCAACGTCGTGATCCTGCGGCTGCCGCCGCGCCTCATGCACGCGTGGCGCGAGCAGGCGCGCGAGGTGCTCGAGCCTGCGCCATCGCCGGGGTCCGATGCGACGCCGCCGCCCGCGATCGACGGCGCGGCAGAGCGCCCGCCGCCGGACCTCGTCTTCACGTCTTCGCACTGCCCGCGCTGCAGGCACCGGCTCGCGCCGTGGGAAAACATCCCGCTGCTGAGCTTCATCGCGCTCCGCGGCAGGTGCCGGCACTGCGGCGCCCGCATCTCCTGGCAATACCCGCTGGTCGAAGCGCTGACCGCGATCGCATTCGCGGCCTGCGCGGTCGCATTCGGATGGGGCTGGCCGCTGCTCGCGGCGCTCGTGCTGAGCGGGATGCTGATCGCGGGTTCCGGCATCGACCTGCACACGCAGCTGCTGCCCGACCAGATCACGTTGCCACTGCTGTGGATCGGCCTGCTCTGCGCGGTTCCCGGCTGGTTCGTGACGCCGCAGCAGGCGATCCTCGGCGCGGCATTCGGCTACCTCGTGCTGTGGCTCGTGTACTGGGCGTTCAAGCTCGCGACCGGCAAGGAAGGGCTCGGCTACGGCGACTTCAAGCTGCTCGCGGCGCTCGGCGCGTTCGTCGGGTATGCCGGCATCATCCCGATCCTGCTCTTGTCGTCGATCGTCGGCGCGGTCATCGGGACGGCGTGGCTCGCCGCGTCGGGCGGCGGTCGCGCGACCCCGATCCCGTTCGGCCCGTTCCTCGCGATCGCGGGCTGGATCCAGTTCGTGCACGGCGACACGCTTTTCACCTGGTATCGCGGGCTGCTCGGCGTGTGAATCGGCCAGCTGCGTACGTCGTCGCGGTGACGGGCGGCGTCGCGTCGGGCAAGTCGGTCGTGACCGATCGGCTCGCGTCGCACGGCGCCCCGGTCATCGATGCGGACCTCGTGTCGCGCGAGCTGGTCGAGCCCGGCGGGCCCGCGCTCGCGGCGATCGTTTCGGCGTTCGGCGACGGCGTGCTCGGCGAGGACGGGCGGCTCGACCGCCGCATGTTGCGCGCGATCGTTTTCGCCGACGCCGGAAAGCGCCACGCGCTCGAGGCGATCCTCCACCCGCGGGTCGAGCGCCGCATGCGCGAGCTCGCGCAGGACGTGCGCGACACGCCGTACGTCGTGCTCGCGATACCGCTGCTCGCGGAAGTCGGGCGCTACGAATTCATCGACCGCGTCGTCGTCGTCGATGCGCCCGCAGCGACCCAGGTCGAGCGCCTCGTGCGGCGCGACGGGCTGACGCGCGAGCAGGCGCTCGCGATGCTCGCGGCGCAGGCGACACGCGACGCGCGGCTCGCGATCGCCGACGACGTGCTCGTCAACGACGGCTCGCTCGAAGCGCTGCGCGAACGCACCGATGTGTTGCACGCGCAGCTCCTCGCGCGCGCGGCGCGCGCGCGCGGCTAGGCCTTCAGGAACGCGCGGATCCCGGCGACGCCGAAAGCCCCGTGCCTGCGCGCTTCGTCGACGTCGTCGGGCCCGAGCCCGCCGATCGCGAAGCTCGGCATCGGCACTCGGCGCGCGAGCGCGGCAAAACCAGGCCATCCGATCGCAGCGGCACCGGGATGCGACGCTGTCGGCGCAACCGGCCCGAGCACGACGTAGTCGGCGTCGAGCACGACGGCATGCGCGAGCTCGTCGAGGTCGTGGGCCGAGACACCGAACCACCGGCGGCGTTCGATCGGCCGCGACGCGTGGCGGCGCGCCGCCGCGGCGGAGAGGTGCAGCCCGACGCCGAGCGCCTGCGCGATGCCGATCGATCCGTTGACGAGCAGTTCCGCGCGATGCGGTCGCAGCGCGTCGTGCAGCGCCGATGCAATCTCGGCGAGACGCGCGTCGCCGAGGCCCGGCACGCGCAGCTGCACGAGGCGGGTGCCCGCGACTACGGCAGCGATCGCGTGCTCGATCACGCGCCCGTCGTCGCCCGGCATTGCGGGCGTCACGAACATCCGGCGCGGGAGGCGCAGCGCCGTCACGACGGGCCGATCGGCCGGCGGCATCTCGTAGCGGTCCAATGCATCGGCGGCGCACCACGCGAGCGCCTGGCCCTCGCGGCCATGCGGCTCGCCGCGCCACGCAGTGATCTCGTGGACGTCCAGATCGACGTGCTTTTCGGGATAAGTCCACGGCACGCTGACGAGCGGCTCGGCCGCGTCGACTTCGACCCCGATTTCCTCGCGCAGCTCGCGGCGCAATGCGGCGAGCGGCGACTCGTCGTGCTCGACCTTGCCGCCGGGAAACTCCCACAGGCCGGCGAGGTGCTTGCCGGCACCGCGTTGCGCGAGCAGCACGCGGCCGGCTGCGTCGCGCAGGATGCCGGCGACGACGTGGATGCGCTTCAACGAATACGGAGTCAACGAGCCGGGGTCAACAAAGCCTCGGGCGCGCTGCGGCTCAGGCGAGCCGGCCGTGGCACTGCTTGTACTTCCTGCCCGAGCCGCACGGGCACGGGTCGTTGCGACCGACCTTCGGGTCGTGGCGGACGCTCTGTGCGGACGGCGCCTGTGCGACCTGCGCCAGCGCCATCGCCTGCACCTGCGCAGCCTCGTCGTCGACGCCGAGGCTGCCCGGATCGGCGTGCTCGAACTTCATCGGCTGGCGCTGCTGGCGCGCCTGCTGCTCGGCTTCGAGCGCCGCGACTTCCTCCTCGCTGCGGATGCGCACGCGCGCGAGGATCGTGACGACCTCGCTCTTGACGCGCTCGAGCATCGCGCCGAACAGCTCGAATGCCTCGCGCTTGAACTCCTGCTTCGGCTGCTTCTGCGCGTAGCCGCGCAGGTGGATGCCCTGGCGCAGGTAGTCCATGCTCGCAAGGTGCTCCTTCCACTGGCTGTCGAGCACCTGCAGCATGAAGAAGCGCTCGATCGAGCGCATCTGCTCCGGGCCGAAGCTCGCTTCCTTCGCGTCGAAATGCCGCTTGACCTCGGCGTGGACGCGTTCCCAGATCTGCTCGGCCGTCACTTCGGTCTGCGCGTCGACCCAGGGCTTGATCTTGAGGTCGATCGCGAAGTCCGACCCGAACGCGCGCTCGAGCCCCGGCAGGTCCCACTGCTCGTCGACGCTGTTCTCCGGCACGAACTGCCGGCAGGTCGCGTCGACGACGTCATCGCGGATCCCGGAGATCGTGTCGGAGACGTCCTCGGCCTCGAGCAGCTCGTTGCGCTGCTCGTAGATGACCTTGCGCTGGTCGTTCGCGACGTCGTCGTACTCGAGCAGGTGCTTGCGGATGTCGAAGTTGTGCGCCTCGACCTTGCGCTGCGCCTTCTCGATCTGGCGCGACACGAGCTTGTCCTCGAGCGCGTCGTCCTCCTTCATGCCGAAGATCTTCATCCACTTCGTCACCCAGTCGCCGGCGAAGATGCGCATGAGGTTGTCTTCGAGCGACAGGAAGAAGCGGCTCGAGCCCGGGTCGCCCTGCCGGCCGGAGCGGCCGCGCAGCTGGTTGTCGATGCGCCGCGATTCGTGCCGCTCGGTGCCGATGATGTGCAGGCCGCCCGCCGCGATCACCGCGGCGTGGCGCTCGTTCCACGCCTCGCGCACGCGCGCGCGCTCGTCGTCGCTCGTCTCGGGCGGCAGCGCCGCGAGCTCGGCATCGAGATTGCCGCCGAGCACGATGTCGGTGCCGCGGCCCGCCATGTTCGTCGCGATCGTCACGGCGCCGGGCCGCCCGGCCTGCGCGACGATGTGGGCCTCGCGCTCGTGCTGCTTCGCATTGAGCACCTCGTGCGGCACGCCGTCGGCGACGAGCAGCTTCGAGATGAACTCTGACGTCTCGATCGAGGTCGTGCCGACGAGCACGGGCTGGCCGCGCGCGTGGCAATCCTTGATGTCGGCGATGATCGCGTCGAACTTCGCCTTCGACTTCAGGAACACGAGGTCGGCGTTGTCCGTGCGGATCATCGGTCGATGCGTCGGGATCACGACGACTTCGAGCCCGTAGATCTGCTGGAACTCGTACGCCTCGGTGTCGGCCGTGCCCGTCATCCCGGCGAGCTTGCCGTAGATGCGGAAGAAGTTCTGGAACGTGATCGACGCGAGCGTCTGGTTCTCGCGCTGGATCGGCACGCCCTCCTTCGCCTCGACCGCCTGGTGCAGGCCGTCGGACCAGCGACGGCCTGCGAGCGTGCGGCCGGTGAACTCGTCGACGATGATGACTTCGCCGTCGCGCACGATGTAGTCGACATCGCGCTGGTAGATGTAGGTCGCGCGCAGCGCCGCGTTTAGGTGGTGCACGACGATGAGGTTCTGCGCGTCGTAGAGGCTCTGGTCCTCGCCGATGATCTGCGCCTCGCGCAGCACCTGCTCGGCGTGCTCCATGCCCTGCTCGGACAGATGGACCTGCTTGCCCTTCTCGTCGACCCAGAAGTCGCCCTCGCCGTCCTCGAGCGTCTGGCGCACGAGTTTCGGCACGATGCGGTTGACGCGCACGTACAGCTGCGGCGACTCGTCGGCGGGACCCGAGATGATCAGCGGCGTGCGCGCCTCGTCGATCAGGATCGAGTCGACCTCGTCGACGATCGCGTAGAAGTGCCCGCGCTGGTAGCGGTCCTCCTTGCCGAGCGCCATGTTGTCGCGCAGGTAGTCGAAGCCGTATTCGGTGTTCGTGCCGTAGGTGATGTCGGCCTGGTACGCCGCGCGCTTCGCGTCGGGCTGCATCCCGGGCACGACGACGCCGACGCTCATGCCGAGCGCCGCATAGACGGGGCCCATCCATGCCGCATCGCGGCGCGCGAGGTAGTCGTTGACGGTGACGACGTGCACGCCCTTGCCTGCGAGCGCGTTGAGATAGACCGGCAAGGTCGCGACGAGTGTCTTGCCCTCGCCGGTGCGCATCTCGGCGATCTTGCCTTGGTGCAGCACCATGCCGCCGATCAGCTGCACGTCGTAGTGGCGCAGCCCGAGCGTGCGGCGCGCGGCTTCGCGCGCGGCGCCGAACGCTTCCGGCAACAGCTGGTCGAGCGTCGCCCCTGCGGCGTAGCGCTGGCGGAACTCGTCGGTCTTGCCGCGCAGCGCTTCGTCGCTGAGGGCCTTGTACTCGTCCTCGAGCTGGTTGATCCGGCCGACCTGGCGCTGGAGCTGGCGCACGAGTCGTTCGTTGCGACTGCCGAACAGGCCGGCGAGGAGGCGATTGAACATGGAGGGATCGCTGCGGGAGGACGAAATCGGGGGCGCAGATTCTACCTGCGCACGCGGCAAAAGGCCGCCCGGCCCGGCGACCGGGAAACGGGGCGCGAGACGAAGCGGCCTTGCGGACTAGCTGGGGTGCGAGCGGAGGTTTATCAACCTCTGCTGTATCGCATTGCGCTCAGGTATTGCGACGGGTTGACGAGCTTGCCCTTCTGCCAGACCTCGAAGTGCACGTGCACGCCGGTCGAGCGACCGGTCGAGCCCATCTTCGCGATGACGTCACCGGGGCGGACGGCCGTGCCTTCGCCGACGGAGTTGCGGTCGTTGTGCGCGTAACGCGTCAGGTAACCGTTGCCGTGGTCGATCTCGACGACGTTGCCGTAGCCGGGCTTGCGGCCGACGAACGACACGACGCCACCGGCGACGGCGAGCACGTCGGCGCCGCGCAATCCGTTGAAGTCGACGCCCGGGTGGAAGTCGGGCTTGCCGGTGAACGGATCGTTGCGGTAGCCGAAGCGCGAAGAGGCGTAGCCCGAGCGCACCGGCAGTCCGGCCGGCAGCAGGCTCTCGTCGAGCTCGCGGTCCATCAGCAGCGCTTCGAGCATGTTGAGCTGCTGCGACTGCCGCTCGAGCTGGGATTCGAGGTCGCCCACCGCCTTCGACACGTCGTTCGCGTCGAGCGTGAGCACAGTACCGACTTCGGGGCCACCCATCGCGGGCTCGTGGCGGAAATCGAATTCGCCGTCGTCGAGCTGGCCGACCTTCGCGAGGCGGTCGCCGAGGGCATTGAGCCGCATCGCCTCGGCCTGCAGCTTGCCGATACGCAACGCCAGCGCGTTCATGTCGCGCTCGACGGATTCGTTGAGCCCCTCGACCTCGGCGCGCTGTGCGTCGAGCTCCGCGCGAGCGGATGCGAGCTCGTCGCGGATCGCCGAGGGACCGACGTGTTTCGAACCGACGATCGCGCCGCACAGCATCGCGATCGAGAATACGCCGCCGATCGCTGCGACGAACGGTGCGGTGGAACGCCAGTCCGCGAGCCGAAGCACTTTCGGCGTCGAGAAGGGTTTCGCGACGATAATGATGTTCATCAATTCTTGCGCCCGCTCAGGTTTCTGCCATGCCCCGCCCACCGCCGAGAGCCCCGTCCCGACCGATGCGCCCGAAGGCCGCACTGTCGGATCCGATCCTCGCCGGCCTCATCGCGCGCGCCCGGGAACTGGACGCACTCGACCGGACGTTGCGTGGCGCCTTGCCGCCGCAGCTGGCTGACCGTTGCCGGCTCGCCAACGTCGACGGCTCGCGCCTCGTCTTCCTGGCTCATTCGCCCGCCGTCGCGACCCGCCTGCGTCAACTGCAGGACGAGCTGTTCCGGCGCGCCGCCGAATCCACCGGGCAGCGCTACGACAAATTCACCGTGAAAGTGGCAGCGGTGCCCGCCGTTCCCCCGGCGACGCCGCTCGAGCCTCTTTCTCCCTCTGCCTCGGCGCACATCGCCGAAGCCGCCCGCCTGCTCAATGATCCCGAACTGCGGGACCTGTTTCTGCGAATCGCGTTCCGTGCCTGATTGTCGCGAATCGAGCTAGCTCGATTCGCGGCGGGCCATCCCTCGCCCGCAACTACTGCGGGTAGTTGCCCGTGGCTCCCATCCTGGGGGCCCGATCGTGACGCGGTGGGACGCGCGAGCCTCCGGGCTAGACGGCCTGGGCCGGATGCGCGTACGAGATCGGCGCCGTCGCCGGATCGTCGAAGGTGACCTCTTCCCAGGCCGCCTGGTCCGCGAGCAACGCGCGCAACAGCTTGTTGTTCAGATTGTGCCCCGACTTGTGGCCGTAGAACGCGCCGATCAGGCTGTGGCCGAGCAGGTAGAGGTCCCCGATCGCGTCGAGGATCTTGTGCTTGACGAACTCGTCCTCGTAGCGCAGCCCGTCCTCGTTGAGGACGCGATAGTCGTCGAGCACGATCGCATTGTCCATGCTGCCGCCGAGCGCGAGGTTGCGCTCGCGGAGCCACTCGATCTCGCGCATGAAGCCGAAGGTGCGCGCGCGGCTGACTTCCTTGACGAACGACGTCGTCGAGAAGTCGATCTCGGCGGTCGAGGTGTTGCGGGTGAAGACCGGATGGTCGAAGTCGATCGAGAAGCCGACCTTGAAGCCGTCGAACGGATCGAACCGCGCCCACTTGTCGCCGTCGCGGACCGTCACGGACTTCTTGATGCGGATGAAGCGCTTCGCGGCGTCCTGCTCCTCGATCCCGGCCGACTGCAGCAGGAACACGAAGGGGCCCGCGCTGCCGTCCATGATCGGGACTTCCGGCGCGGAAAGGTCGACGTAGGCATTGTCGATCCCGAGGCCGGCCATCGCCGAGAGCAGGTGCTCGACCGTCGCGACGCGGATCTCGTTGTTCGTGAGCGTCGTCGACATGCTGGTGTCGCCGACCGACTCGCAACGCGCGCGGATCTCGACGGGCTCCGGCAGGTCGACGCGTCGGAAGATGATGCCGCTGTCGACCGCGGCGGGCCTCAGCGTCATGTAAACCTTATCCCCGGTGTGTATTCCTACACCGGTGGCGCGGATGACGTTTTTCAGCGTGCGCTGCCTGATCATTTTCTTTATCTGTTCCTCGGGGCGAGGAATGCACAATTTTCGAAAGATAACACAGGCCTGCAGGCCTGCAAACCTGAACGAGAGATAAAAAGCGACAACTGTCGCGAATGTGCGACAGCGCGATCGCGATGGCCAGAGCAGCTTGCACGATGCGGCGCCAGACGCCGCGCTTGTAAAACCTGCACCGCATTCGCAGAGCTCGCCACCGTTGCGGTGACGAGGATCCGCGCCGCGCGCGCCGTCGAGGATGGGGTGACGGCGGCGCGCGGCGGGATGCTACAGCAGTCGGGGGGCGCTCAGTCGGCCTGGCGCCGCAGGAACGCCGGGATGTCGAGATAGTCATCGCCCTGGCCGCGCGGCGCCGACGCCGGGGCCTCCGAAGGCGAATCGAAGCTCGCCCGGCCGAGGTTCGCGCGCGGGACGTTGTTGAATTCGACCGCCCCGGTCGTCGCGTTGCGGACGACGCGCATCGGGCGCTCGACCGGCACGACCTCTCGCTCGCGCGACTCGCGCGGGCTCGAGACCGGTCGGATCGCGACCTGCCGGTTGAGGCCCGTCGCCACGACCGTCACGCGGACGTCGTCCTGGATCTCGGGGTCGAGCACGGTGCCGATGACGACCGTCGCGTCCTCGGAAGCGAACTCCTCGATCGTGCGGCCGATTTCCTCGAACTCGCGCATCGTGAAGCTCGGGCCCGCCGTGATGTTGACGAGGATGCCGCACGCGCCCGAGAGGTTGATGTCCTCGAGCAGCGGATTCGACACCGCGGCCTCGGCCGCCATCATCGCGCGGTCGTCGCCGCGGCCGACGCCCGAGCCCATCATCGCCATGCCCATTTCCGACATGACCGTGCGGACGTCGGCGAAGTCGACGTTGATGAGGCCCGGCCGCGTGATGAGGTCCGCGATGCCCTGCACGGCGCCGAGCAGCACGTCGTTGGCGGCGCGGAACGCGTTGAGGAAGTTGACCTCGCGCCCGAGCACCGTCAGCAGCTTCTCGTTCGGGATCGTGATCAGCGAGTCGACGTGTTGCGCCAGCTCCTCCATGCCCTTCATCGCGACCTGCATGCGGCGCCGGCCCTCGAACGGAAAGGGCTTCGTCACGACCGCGACCGTGAGGATCCCCATCTCCTTCGCGAGCTGCGCGACGACCGGCGCTGCGCCGGTGCCGGTGCCGCCGCCCATGCCCGCGGTGATGAACACCATGTCGGTGCCGTGCAGGATCTCGCAGATCCGCTCGCGGTCCTCGAGCGCGGCCTGGCGGCCGACCTCGGGGTTCGCGCCGGCGCCGAGCCCCTTCGTGACGTTGCCGCCGAGCTGCACGACCGTCTTCGCATGGCAGCTCTTGATCGCCTGCGCGTCGGTGTTCATGCAGACGAACTCGACGCCCTCGACGTTCGCGCCGAGCATGTGGCTGACGGCGTTGCCGCCGCCGCCGCCGACGCCGACGACCTTGATGACCGCGTTCGGCGCGGCCTGTTCAATCAATTCGAACATTTCCCATCCTCCAGTGTTGCCAGCTTCGGGTTTCTAGTGATGCCGCGTGTCGCACTTGCCTGTTCCCGCTACCTGCCGCAGACCCCCGATCGATCGCGTCGCCGCGTCGACCGGCCTAAAACTCCCCGGAGAACCAGCGCTTGAATCGATCGAGCACCGAGGCGACTTCGCCCGTCGGCGCGCTCGGCCGCGCGGTGTTGCCGATCTGCATGCTGCCGTAGAGCAGCAGCCCGACGCCGGTCGCGTGGATCGGATTGCCGACGACTTCCGACAGGCCCGTCACCGACTGCGGCGTGCCGACGCGCACCGGCATGTGGAACATCTCTTCCGCGAGCTCGACGACGCCTTCCATCCGCGCCGCGCCGCCGGTCAGCACGATGCCGGCCGCGACGAGCTCCTCGAAGCCCGAGCGGCGAAGCTCGGCTTGCGCCATCTCGAAGATCTCCTCGTAGCGCTTCTGCACGACCTCGGCGAGCATCTGCCGCGCGAGCCGCCGCGGTGGCCGGTCGCCGACGCTCGTGACCTCGATCGTCTCCTCGGCGCGCGCGAGCTGCGCGAGCGCGCACGCGTACTTGACCTTGATGTCCTCGGCGAACGGCGTCGGCGTGCGGAACGCGAACGCGATGTCGTTCGTGACCTGGTCGCCGCCGACGCCGAGCGACGCGGTGTGGCGGATCGAGCCGTGCGTGAACACCGCGATGTCGGTCGTGCCCGCGCCGATGTCGACGAGCGCGATGCCGAGGTCGCGCTCGTCCTGCGTCAGCACCGAGTGGCTCGACGCGAGCGGCGCGAGGATGAGGTCGTCGACCTGCAGCCCGCAGCGCGTGACGCACTTCGAGATGTTCTGGGCGGCGCTCATCGCGCCGGTCACGAGGTGCACGCGCGCCTCGAGCCGTACGCCGCTCATGCCGCGCGGGTCGCGGATGCCTTCCTGCTCGTCGAGCGCGTATTCCTGCGGCAGCACGTGCAGGATGCGCTGGTCGGCGGGAATCGCGACGGCGCGCGCGGCATCGAGCACTCGCTCGACGTCGCCGTCGGTGACCTCCTTGTCGCGGATCGCGACGACGCCCTGGGAATTCAGGCTGCGGATGTGGCTGCCCGTGATGCCGGCGTAGACCGAGCGGATCTCGCAGCCGGCCATCAGCTCGGCCTCCTCGACCGCACGCTGGATCGACTGCACCGTCGACTCGATGTCGACGACGACGCCGCGCTTGAGGCCCTTGGTCGGATGCGAGCCGATCCCGATCACCTCGACCGGCAGGCCGGGCGTGAACTCGCCGACGATCGCGACGATCTTCGACGTCCCGATGTCGAGCCCGACGAGCAGGGTCTTGTTGTCGGACTTTCGATTCATGTCGTTGGGCCCGGAAGTGGCGGAATGTCGGACGGCACCGGCGCGGCCGGTTCGGGAAGACGCCACTCGAGCGCGTATCCGTTCGCGTAACGCAGGTCGGCGCGGACCCACACCGCGCCCGGCGACGCCGCGATGCGCGGCAGGGTGTCGACGAACCGTTCGAGCCTTGCCTGCGGCGCTTCGCGCCCGATCACGATGCGCGCGCCGTTGCCGAGCGCGAGCGACCACGAGCCGCGGCTCGACAGCGCAGCGCCGGCGACGGCGTGGCCGCTGCCCGCCATCGATTCATGCGCGTCGCCGTAGAACTCGAGCACCTCGCGCGCGCGATCCTCGGGGCCGGCGAGCCGCGGCAGGCCGTCCGGCGCGACGTCGCCCGGGACCGCGAACAACTCGCCCGCGGTGCTGACGAGGCGCGCATCACCCCAGACCGCGGCGGCCTTGCGCTCGACGACGCGCATCTCGAGCCGGTCGGGCCAGCGCTTGCGCACGCGTGCGGATTCGACCCACGGCAGCGCCTCGACCGACTGCCGCACGCGGTCGAGCTCGACCGCGAAGAAGCCACGCTCGAGCTGGGGCGTGACGGCCGCGCGCAACTGCTCCGCGCTGACGCGGCTGAATTCGGCTTCGACCTCGAGCTGGCGGAACGGCCAGCGGTCCGACGCGAACCAGCCGTTGACGAGGCCGACGATCGGCAGCGCGACGAGCGCGAGGGCGACGATCCACGCGGCGAGGCGGAACGCGAAGCTGCTCATGCGCGCGCCCCGGGGTCGAAGCTCGTCTCGAGGATGCGCCAGACGAGCTGCTCGAACGAGACGCCGACCGCGCTCGCGGCCTTCGGCACGAGCGAGTGGCTCGTCATGCCGGGCGTCGTGTTGACCTCGAGCAGCCAGTTGCGTCCGCTGCGGTCGCGCATGACGTCGACGCGTCCCCAGCCCCAGGCGCCGGCGCTGTCGAACGCGTCGAGCGAGAGCACGCGGAGCTGCGCCTCGTCGTCGCCGGCGAGCCCGGGGCACAGGTACTGCGTGTCCTCGGCAACGTATTTCGCGTGGTAGTCGTAGAACTCGCCGGCGGGGACGATGTGGATCGACGGCAGCGCTTCGCGCCCGAGGATCCCGACGGTCAGCTCGGCGCCCTCGATCATCTGTTCGATCAGGAGCTCGCCGTCGTAGCGCGCGGCGAGCTCGATCGCGCCGGCGAGGTCGGCGCGC
>DATLNY010000147.1:0-6758 GCA_035536495.1 Candidatus Saccharimonadia bacterium
CGTCAACCACGCGGCCGACGAGGCGATCGGGAAGAACCGGCGGCGGCGCACGCGGTATGTCCTCGCCGCGGCACTCGTCGCGGCGCTCGGATTCACGGCGCTGTGGGCCGCGCGCGAGCCGCCCGTCGCGCTCGCGCCGCCCGTCGTCGACGACGTGCCGGCGCCACGCGGCCTCAGCGCTGCGGAGCTCGCGACGCGCGTCGCGGCTCTGCCGGAAGCCGCGCCGCTCGCGGCGTGGACGCAGCTGCTCGCGTTGTGGCAGGTCGATCCGCAGCGGCTCACCGTGCGCGACGCCGCGGCCTGTCCCGCCGACATCTACGCGGGACTTTCATGCCTGCGGCTGTCCGGGAACCTCGCGAAGCTGCGCGCGCTCGGGCGGCCGGTCATGCTGCAGCTGCACGTCGGCGACCGTCATCCGCTCGCCGTGCTGCGCGGCCTCGGCGAGACGACGGCGCGGATCGATTTCGGCGTGCCGTCCCCGGACGATCCGACCAGCGCCGTCGTCGAGATCCCGCTCGTCGTGCTCGACCAGGTCTGGCTCGGCGAGTTCTACGCGCTGTGGAAATCGCCCGAAGGCCTGCCCGAAACGATCCGGCGCGGCGACGTCGGCGCGCCTGCGGCATGGCTGCGGGAGCGACTCGCGCGATTCGAGGCGTTCGCGCCGATCGAGCTCGTCGGTCCGCCGATGGTCGATTCGCAACTCGAGGCGCGTGTGCGAACCGTGCAGTCGCGCTTCGGGCTTTCGCCGGACGGCATCGTCGGACCGGAGACCGAGCTCGCACTCACCTCGCGCGACCCCGACGGGCCGGTGCTCGCGCGCGAGGCGCCCTGATGTCGCTGATCTACGAAGCGCTGCGCAAATCCGAACAGCAGCGCCGCCTCGGCGAGACGCCGACGCTGACGACTCCGCCATCGTGGACGCCGCGCCGGCGGCGGCCGTATCGCGCCGCGGTGTTTGCCGCGATCGTCGTCGCGCTCGCGGGCGGCGCCTGGTGGCTCGGCCGCGCGTCGCTGCGCGACGGCGCCGACGGACGCCAGGCCGCTGTCGCACCGGTGCCGGTGTCGCGCGTCCCGACCGCAACGGCGCCGCCGGAACCAGTGAGCGTGCCGCAGCCGCCCGCGTCGGCCTCCGCCGCGCCTGCAGCGCCCGCTGCCGTCGACGCCGTACCGCCGCCCGAACCCGTCGCGGCAGCAATGCCCCCGCCACCGGCCGATGCCGCCGCACCGCCCGCGATTTCGCCCGAGCTGCAGCGCAAGCTCGACGCCGGCGAGATCTTCGCGAACAGCCCCGAGCAGCTCGCAACCAGGGCGCCGACGAGCGAGCAGGCCTACGTGCCGCCCGACGCAGCGCTACCGGAGCCACTGCCCGATCTCGAAAACGCGCCGGTCGCCGCGGTGCCGGACCCGTCGCTCCCGCCGCCGCCCGCCCCGGTCCCGGCCGATCCGAATGCAATCGCCACCGTCGTCGTGCCGCCGCGCGCGCCGGCGCCGGCACCCGAGCCGGCCGCGTCGCCGCCTCCCGTCACGACGCTCGCCGAGGATGCCGCGGCGGGGGCGGCCGCGGCGCCAGTCGCGCCGCGCGACGGCGCGACGCCGGTGCCATACGTGTTCGAGCTGCCGCTCGCGACGCGGCGCGAGCTGCCGCCGCTCAAGCTCAACATGCACGTCTACAGCGACGACGCCGCGCACCGCTTCGTCATCGTCGACGGAACGCGCGCGGCCGAAGGCGGCAACGTCTCGACCGATCTCGACGTCGTCGAGATCCGCAACGACGGCGTCGTGCTCGCGTTCCGCGGCACGCGCTTCCTGTTGCCGCGCACCGGCGGCTGATCACGCCCGTGTTCGTCAACGTCGCGAGCCGCGACCGCAGCGTCGTCCCCTGGGCGACGGGGCTGGTGCTCGCGGCGTGCACGCTTCCGGCGATCGCGCTCGCGCAGGTTCCCGAGGCCGCGCGGCTCGGCGTGATGCTGCGGTGGGGCACGGTGCCGAACCAGCTGTTCGCGGCGGGGGTGTCGTCGTGGGAATCCTTCCGCGCGGCGCGGCCCGAAACGCTGCTGACCGCGATCTTCGTGCACGCCGACTGGCTGCACCTCGCCGGCAACCTCGTGTTCCTGCTGATCTTCGGGCTCGCCGCCGAGCGCCGGCTCGGCGCCGGGCGCTTCCTCGCGCTGCTGCTGACCTGCGGCGCGTTCGCGAACCTCGTCGGTGCGACCACGCTCGGCTCGTCCGGTGCGCCGATCATCGGCGCATCGGGCGCGGTGTCGGCGATCGTCGGCGCCTATCTCACGCTGTTCCCGAATGCGCGCCTCGGGATCGTGCTGCCGCTCGGGCTGTTCCTCGAATTCGTGCGCATGCCGGCCGCCGTGCTGATCACGTTCTGGGCGATCCTGCAGGTGCTCTTCAGCTTCGTCGGCCCGGCGTTCGGCGCGATCGCCTGGTGGGTCCACATCGCGGGCTTCGCCGCGGGGATCGGGTTCGCGCTGCTGTCGCGTCCCGGCATCGCGAAACGCCAGCGCGGGCGGGGCTGAAAAGGGGGTCAGAGTGCCTTTTCCTCGTGGGGATCGGACTTGGCACGGCTTCCCGGAAAAGGCACTCTGACCCCCTTTTTAGCCCTTCGGGGTGGGACGGGCGCGCTCGCGCGACAGCGCGAGGCCCTTGAGCACGTTCAGCGCCTCGTTGAGCGCGTAATCGGTATCGAGCTCGGGATCGCGCGCGAAGCCCGCCACACCGCCGGCGACCGCGCTCGACTGCAGATGGCGCGGCAGGTCGGCCTCGGTCGTGATCGGCGACGCCGGAGCGTCCGGCGGCGTCAGGCGCAGGTCTGCGAGCGCGATGTCGGGCCGGATGTCGCTCGCCTGGATCGACGTGCCGCTCGGGGTGAAATAGCGCGCGGTCGTCAGCTTGACCGCGTACCCCGAATCGAGCGGCAGCACGGTCTGCACCGAGCCCTTGCCGAACGTCGTCGCGCCCATGACGAGCCCGCGATGGTGGTCCTTCAATGCGCCGGCGACGATCTCGGCGGCCGAGGCGGTGCCGCCGTCGACGAGCACGACGAGCGGCGCACCCTCGATGAGGTCGCCCTTCGCCGCACTGAAGCTGACATCGGCTTCCTTGACGCGTCCGCGCGTCGAGACGATGACGCCGCCGTCGAGGAACGCGTCGCTGACCTCGACCGAAGCGTGCAGCAGCCCGCCGGGGTTGCTGCGCAGGTCGAGCACGACGCCGCGGAGGCTGCCCTTCGACTGCGCCATCATGCGGCGCAGCTTCTCGCGCACTTCGCCGCCGGTCTCGTTCTGGAACTGCGTGATGCGCACGTAGCCGTAGCCCGGCTCGAGCATGCGCGTGCGCACCGAAGCGACGCGGATCACTTCGCGCCGCAGCTTGACCTCGATCGGCGTGGCCTGGCCCTCGCGCGCGATCGTCAGCGCGACCTGGGAGCCCTCGCTGCCGCGGAGCTGCTCGACCGCCTCGTTGCCGTTGTCGCTCGTGACGGGCTTGCCGTCGATCTGCAGGATCACGTCGCCGGGCTTCAGGCCCGCGCGGCTCGCCGGCGTGTCGTCGATCGGGGCGATCACGCGCAAGGCGCCCTCGAGCATCAGCACCTCGACCCCGAGGCCCGCGTACGCGCCGGTCGTTTCCTCGTCGAGCGTCTCGACGCCGCGCGTGTCGAGGTATTCGCTGTGCGGGTCGAGCCCGCCGAGCAGGCCCTTGATCGCGGCCTGCATCAGCACCTTGTCGTCGACCGGCTCGACGTACGCATCCTTGACCGCGCGGAACACCGCGACGAAGGTCTGGATGTCCTCGAGCGAGATGGACGGCTGCGCCGGCTTCCCGGTCTCGGCCGCGGTCGCCTCGGCAGGTGCGGCAGGCACGGCCGCGTCATCGGCGAGCGCGGAAACCGCCCACCCACCCGCGCAGAGCGCGAGGAACAGCATCGAGCGTCGGATCATGGCCCGATTATAGCGATGCGGGCGCATTACGCTTTCGTGAAGCCTCCGCGCCTAGCGCACCGGCACGTCGTACGCGGTGTCGGGCGCCGGCTCCGGCTGCCAGGTGTAGTGCCACCACTCGAGCGGATAGTTGCGGAAACCGTGCCGTTCCATCGCGTCGCGCAGCAGGCGCCGGTTTGCACGCTGCGCGCCGGTCACCGCCCCGGAGTCGGTGTTCGCGCTCGGATCGAAGAAATCGAACGGCGTGCCCATGTCGAGCGGCTCGCAGTCGCGCCCGCTGCGCGCGCAGCGCAGCAGCGTGAGGTCGAGCGTCGCGCCGCGGCTGTGGCCCGAGCTCGGCGAGATGTAGTCGGGCATCAGCGCCTGCTTGTCGAGATTCGGGTAGAACCCCGGCTTGGTGCGTTGGTCGTCGAGGTCCTGCGCCCACGCGACGAAGTGGCGCACCGCGCGCACCGGGCGGTAGCAATCGAACACGCGCAAGCGCAAGCCCTGCGATCGCAGGTCGCGTTCGACCTTCGCGAGCGCTGCGGCGACCGGCGCCTTGAGGTAGCAGCGTGGCGCGTCGTAGCCGTCGACCGGCACGCCGAGGAAGTTGTCGCGGCCGGCGTAGCGGATGTCGAGCTCGATGCCGGGCACGTGCGATGCGACGTCGACGAGGCCCGCCTCGGCGTGCGTGCGCGCGCCGGAGTCGCAGCCGCGCAAGCGCGTGAACGAAAGATCCTCGTAGTCCGCGCTGAAATCCGCATCCGGATCGACCTTGGCCATGCGCAGCGTCCCGGGCGCGTCGCTCGTCGCGGCGGTGAATTCGAGCCACGCTTCGGTATCGACGGTCGGGTCGGTCCAGTCGACGAGCAGCCGATCGCCGACGCGCATGACGACGCCCTCGAGCGACGGCGACTTGTGCGCCGCGAAGTGGACGCTGTCGCCGCGTGCACAGATCGTCGCTTCGCCGAACCACGGGTCGTGGTACGTGCCGAGCGTTGCGGCCATCGAGGCCGGGGCGGCGGGCTTTCGTGCCGAGGTGCCGGGCACGCGTGCGCTTTCGCGCGATTCCGCTTCGCCGGCGATCGCTGCTGCATAGCGCGCGACGTCATGGGCCGGAGCGCTGCCGTCGCCGGTCCAGCGCTTGACGAGGACCTGGTTCAGCACGGTGCGGGCCTCGTCGGCCTCGCCGTTCATGAGGATCACGAACCCCGCGCGCCGTTCGGGCAACAGGTGCACGATCGAGTACATCCCCGCGAGCGTGCCGGTATGCGAGACGCTGAATTCGCCGTCGATGTCCTGCAGGCGCCAGCCGTAACCGTACGCGTAGAAGTGCGTGCCGTTCCAGTCGCGCATGCGCTGCGAGACGGGCATCGGCGTATGCGGCGTCCACAGCGCCGCGCGCTGGTCCGCCGACAGGAACGGCGTACCGGCCTGCGACGGCGATCCGGCCGCGAGCCAGTACCGCATCCACGCGAGCATGTCGTCGACGCTGCAGCGCACGCCGCCCGCGGCCTCCATCGTCGTCGACGCGACGGCCGCTGCGTCGCGGCGGATCGCGACGTTGCGGTCGCCGACTCGCATGTGCGGCTGCGCGACGTCACCGACCGCATCGCGATTCCATCCGCCGACCTGGCATCGCGACATGCGCAGCGGTTCGAACACCTCGCGCCGCAGCAGCGCGTCGTACGGCACGCCGCCGGCCGCCGCGGCGACTTCACCGGCGACGATGTACAGGAGGTTGTCGTACGCGTAGCGCGAGCGGAAGCTGTGCGCGGGCTTCAGGTGCGCGAGCCCGCGCAGCACGTCGGCGCGCGTGTACGCATTCGGCTCGGGCCACAACATGAGGTCGCCCGCGCCTGCGGGCAGCCCGCTGTTGTGGATGAGGAGATCGCGGACCTGCATCTCGCGCGTCACCCAAGGATCGTGCATGCGGAATCGCGGCAGGTGCTTCACGACGGGATCGTCCCAGCGCAGCGCGCCGCGATCGACGAGCCGCGCGAGCAGCGTCGTCGTCATCGACTTCGTGTTCGAGGCGACCTTGAACAGCGTGCGTCGCGTGACCGGAGCGGCCTCGCCCGCGACGAGCACGCCGGCGGTGCGCACGTGCACGACCTCGCCATTTTCGACGACACCGACCGCAATTCCCGGCAGGTGGTAGCGCAGGATCGCATCGTCGATCGCGGCGTCGATCTCCGATTTCACCGACGGTGCCGCTGCGGACACCGCAGTATCTGCAAGCGCGAACGCCACGAAACACAGCGTTGCGGCGGCAGGAAGAATTCTCATCGTCGGGTGGCGTCGGAAGTCATGTAGGAGGGGCCGCAGCCCCGACTGCGATGCGCCGCAATCGGACGCAGGTCGGGGCTGAGGCCCCTCCTACAGGTGTGCGCATCGCCCCCGCCCGAACCCGGCGGGGACGAAGGGATGGCCGCTCAGAACTCGAGCGTCACCGTCAGCTGTGCGTAACGCGGCTGCTGGAATCCGAGCGGCAGGCCGTATTCCGGGTTCAGTGTGGCCGTGATCGCGGTCTGCTGGTTCTCCTGCACCTCGATCGTGCGCTGCTGGTCGAACAGGTTGTAGACGGCGAGCTTGACGCGCAGGTCGGCGCTCCCGAACGAATGGAGGTAGGTGACGCTCGCGCCGAACTCGTAGGTCGACGGCGTGCGTCCCTCGTTGCCGCGGCCGCGCAGCTCGTAGACGCGTTGCGCGACCGGCGTCGTCGCGGTGCAGTTCTGCACGCAGATGTAGAAGCTGTGGAAGTTGCGCACGTCGAACGGGTTGCCGACGCCGAGCGCCGAGATCGGCCGGCCCGAGGCGGCCGAC
>DATLNY010000148.1:0-6460 GCA_035536495.1 Candidatus Saccharimonadia bacterium
AGCCTGAGGCCGCAGAGCTTGCGACGGTGCTCGACGCGCTCGCGGATCCGGCCGACCTGCGGCGCGGCCGCGCGGCACTCGCGACGGAGCTCGGGGGTTTCGACGACCTCGCACTGCGCGCGATGAAGGCCGACGGCGCCGCGCTCGACGAGGCGCTCGCGCTGCTGGCGCAATGGCGCGAGATCGCGCTCGCGCACGGCCCGGCCGCGCTCGCGCGTACGCTCGCGCAGCGCGTCGGGCCGCGCTGGCTCGCACGGCACGACGGCCGGCGCCGCATGACGAACCTTGCGCACGTCGGCGAGGCGCTGCAGCGCGAAGCACGCGCGCTGCCGGGGTTGCCGGCGCAGGCCGCGTGGCTCGCGCGACGGATCGCGCGCGGCCTCCAGTCGGAGGATGCCGAGCTGCGCCCGGATGCAGGCGGCGCGCCGGTGGCCGTGCTGACCGTGCACAAGAGCAAGGGTCTCGAATGGGACGTCGTGTTCGCGCCGTTCCTGTGGTGCGGCAGGCGCGACGCGCACGAGCAGGACCGCGTCGCGCTCGAGCACCGCCGCCCGGTCGGATTCCACGGCGCCGAGGGCGGCCTGCGCGTCGATCTCGGCTCGCGTGCGTGGGACGACCACATGGCGCAGAAGCTCGAGGAGGAAGCGGCGGAGAGCGTGCGGCTCGCGTACGTCGCGCTGACGCGCGCACGTCATCGCGTCTACACGTACTGGGGATGCGCGCGCGATGCCGACAGCTCGCCGCTCGCGCACCTGCTGCATCCTTTCGGCGAAGTGCCGATCGATCGCGCGGGCGTGCAACGGCAGCTCGAAGCGTGGTCCGCGCATGCACGCGGCGCCGTCGTGATCGTGCCGCTGCCGTCCGCATCCGACGGCCTGCAAGGCGTTGCGCAGCACGCCGGTGCGCAGCAGGCCGGTAGCGGCGCCACCGCACCGTCCGGCGTCATCCCGGCGAAAGCCGCGACCCAGCACCTCGAAAACGCCGAGGCGACGCGCTCGGTCGATACGACGGACGGCCACGCGCCTCCCATCTCGGCCCGCCCGTTCCGCGCCACGATCGACCGCAGCTTCCGCGTGCTGAGCTACTCGGCGCTGTTCGGCGAATCCGACGACGCACGCCCCGACCACGACGAAACCGCGGCATCGGTCCCTTTCCTCGGCCCCGGCCCGGTGCCCGCGTCGCCGCGCGGACCGAAGTTCGGCGAATGCGTGCATTCGATCCTCGAGCACTACGACGTCCACGACGCGAACGCGACCGAGCGGCACATCGACGAGCGTTGCCGCGAGTTCGGCTATGGCGCCGACGACACCGCGGTCGTGCGTGCGCTCGTCCACGAGACGTTCCGTGCCGAGGTGCTGCCGCTCGTGTCGCTGTCGGCGCTCGCGACGCGACGCACGGAGCTCGAGTTCTTCTTCCCGCTCACCGGCACGCGGATCGAGGACGTCGCAGCCGCGCTCGCGCTCGATCCCCGCTACGCGCGAACCGAAGCCGAGTTCGCGGCGCTGCGCCCGCGCTGGGACGGATTGATGCACGGTTACGTCGACCTCGTGTTCGCGCACGAGGGCCGCTACGGCCTCATCGACTACAAGACGAATTTCCTCGGCACGCGCCACGAGGACTACGCCGCCGAGCCGCTCGCGCGCGCCGTGCGTGCGAGCGACTACGACCTGCAGTACCTCATCTACACCGTCGCGCTCGTGCGCCAGCTCCGTGCGCGCCTCGGAGCGCGCTTCGACTACGCGCGCGACTTCGCCGGCGTGTCGTACCTGTTCCTGCGCGGGCTCGCGGGCGGACAGGGCGTGCACCGCGACGTGCCCCCGCAGCACGTGATCGCCGCGCTCGATCGGGCATTCGGAGGCCGTCCGTGACGCTGTCGTGGTCGGGCACGGACAGCGCCGTGCTGCGCGATATCGACCTCGCGTTCGCGCGCACGCTCGCGCGGCTGTGGCCGGACGCGGCCGCCGAGGCGCTGCGCGTCGCCGCCGTCGCGAGCTGGGCGGTGCAGGAGGGCCACGGCTGCCTCGATCTCGACGTCCTGCGCCGCGACGCCGGACTGCGCGAGCTCCTTGCAGGCGATTCGCGCATCGGCGCGGTGGCGCCCGATGCATGGCGCGTTGCGATCGCCGCGGCGCCATTCGCGGGCGACGGCGCCGAGGCGGCGCCGCTCGTGCTCGAGCGCGAGCGCATCTACCTGCAGCGCTACTTCGACTACGAGCGCGAGATCGCATCGCTGTTGCGTGCGCGGGCGCCGCTCGCGGAATCGAGCTCGATGGACGGCAACGCCCAGAAGCTCGCGGACGGCGCGCGCGCCCCGGCGGATCGCCAGGCGCTCGCGATCGAGCGCGCGCTCGCATCGCCACTCACCGTGATCTGCGGTGGCCCGGGGACCGGCAAGACCTGGGCGATCGCCCGTATCGTCGCGCAGCAGGCCGCGCTTCGGCCCGGCGTTCGCATCGCGCTCGCGACACCGACCGGCAAGGCCGCCGCACGGCTCACGGCCGCGCTGCACGACGTATTGCCGGGCACGCCGTACGAGGCCGTCACGATCCATCGGCTGCTCGGGATCGGGCGCGCGGATCGGCCGCCGCGCCACGGTCCCGACCGACCGTTGCCGTTCGACGCCGTCATCGTCGACGAGTGCTCGATGGTCGACCTGTCGCTGTTCGCGAAGCTGCTGCGGTCGTTGCGGCCGGAGACGGCGCTCGTGCTCGTCGGCGACCCGCGACAGCTGCCGGCGGTCGAAGGCGGCGCCGTGCTCGGGGAGCTCGCGTCGCTCGCCGCGCAAGGCGAAGCCGGGCTCGGTGCGTGCGTCGTGACGCTCGATCACGCACGCCGCTTCGAGCAGTCCGGAGGAATCGCGACGCTGACGCAAGCGGTTTCGAGCGGCGAGCCCGAAGCCACGTTCGCTGCGCTGCATGGCCCCGGGATCAGCTGGCACGAGGCCGCGCTCGGCGACGATCGCGGCGCGTTCGAGCTGCTGGTCCGCCGTGCTTACGCGCCGCTCGCGCATGCCGCCGACGCGGGCGCCGCGCTCGCAGCGCTCGCGCGATTTCGCGTGCTCGGCGCGCTGCGCGCCGGACCCTACGGCGTCGCCGGGCTCAACGCGACGGCGGCCGCGGCGCTCGGCTTGTCGCGCGGCGCGGCGGCGTACGTGGGTCGGCCGATCCTCGTGACCGAGAACGATGCGGCGCTCGGCCTCGCCAACGGCGACATCGGCGTCGTGCTGCCCGACGCCGACGGACGGCTCGTCGCATGCGTCGGCGATCCGCGCGGGGCGCCGCGGCGCTTTGCGCTGGCACAGCTGCCTGGACACGAAACCGCGTACGCGATGACCGCGCACAAGGCGCAGGGCTCGGAGTTCGACGAAGTCGCCATCGTGCTGCCACCCGAGCCGCATCCGCTCGTCACGCGCGAATGGCTCTACACCGCCGTCAGCCGCGCACGCAGCCACGTCCACGTCTTCGCGACGCCGGCTGCGATCGAGGCGGCGCTCGCCCGGCGCGTGCTCGTGATGTCGGGGCTGCGCGAGCGGCTCGAATAGCGCGGCACGCATCTGCGCAGATAGCGCGTCAGCCGAGACGCATCCGCGACCGATTTCGCGGGTGAAGCCCCCCCGCAACGACATCTTCAGACTCCTGCGGTTCATGCGCGCGGCCCTAGCATCGCGTGCGATGGACCGACCGCTCCCGCACGAACCCCTCGCGAACGAATCGGCCGACGACGTCCGCAAGCTCGCGCGGCTGCTCGACGCCGCGGTCCGCATCCCCGGCACGAACATCCGCATCGGGCTCGATGCGCTGCTCGGGTTCGTACCCGGGGTCGGCGACGCGATCGGCGCGGCACTCTCGGGCTACATCGTGCTCGCCGCGGCGCGGCTCGGGCTGCCGAAGTCGGTCATCGCGCGGATGCTCGTCAACCTCGGCGTCGATACCGTCGTCGGCGCCGTGCCCGTCGTCGGCGACCTGTTCGACGTCGCGTTCCGCGCGAACACGCGCAACGTCGCGCTGATCGAGGCGGCGATGAACGAGCCGCGGCGCACGCGCGTGCAGAGCCGCAAGCTCGTCGCCGGCGTCGTCGCGGCGATCCTCGGCGTGCTCGCGCTCGCAGTGGTCGCGATCGTGCTGCTGTTCAGGGCGATCGCAGCGATCGTCTGAGACGCAAGCTGTTCGTTTTCGAACGGCTCGCATGTCCGGATTCGTGAGCGCAGCCTGATCCACTAACGCAATCAACGGCTTGGATACTGGCACGGCGGTTGCTGCAACTCCGCCGTGGATATCCAGCGCGCGGACCTCAAGCAAAAGAAACGTCGCAAGCAGATCGCCTACGGGGCGATCGCCGCGGCCGTCATCCTGTTCGGCACGCTCGGCCTCGCCCAGCTCGAGCCGGCGTCCCCTTCGGTCGAGGCGTCGACGGTCTGGCTCGACACGGTCAAGCGAGGCGAGATGCTGCGCGAGGTCCGCGGGCCCGGCACGCTCGTGCCGAAGTCGATCCGCTGGCTCGCGGCCGACACCAACGCGCGCGTCGAGCGCATCGTCGTCAAGCCCGGCGCGGTCGTCGAGCCCGACACCGTCATCCTCGAGCTGTCGAACCCCGAAGTCGACGAGCAGCTGCTCGCGGCCCGCACGCTCGTCGCGGCGGCCGAAGCCGATCTCGTCGCGCGCCGCGTCGATCTCGAAGGCGGCCTGCTGACGCAGCGCGGCACGCTCGCGCAGGTCGAGGCCGACCACGAAGGCGCGCGCCTGCAGGCGCAGGCCGAGGGCGAGCTCAACAAGAAAGGCATCATTTCCGACCTGCAATACCGCCAGACGCAGCTGCGCGCCGACCAGCTCAAGGTGCGCGTCGGCCTCGAGAAGGACCGCGTCTCGAAGTTCGGCGAGAACATCGCGGCACAGGTCCGTGCCGAGGGCTCGCGCATCGAGCAGCTGCGCAACACGCTCGCGCTGCGCGAGCGCCAGGCAGACTCGCTGCATCTCAAGGCCGGCATCGCCGGCGTGCTGCAGCAGGTTCCGGTCGAGGAGGGCCAGCAGGTCGTCGCGGGCACGAACCTCGCGCGCGTCGCGAAGCCCGACGTGCTGATGGCCGAGCTTCGCATCGCCGAAACGCAGGCGAAGGACATCGTCATCGGGCAGAAAGTCCGCGTCGACACGCGCATCGGCGCGAACGGCATCGTCACGGGCAAGGTCATGCGCATCGATCCCGCCGTGCTGAACGGCACGGTGCAGGTCGATGTCGATTTCGACGCGCCGCTCCCGCCCGGCGCGCGGCCCGACCTCTCGGTCGACGGCGTCATCGAGATCGAGCGCCTCGCCGACGTGCTCTACGTCGGCCGTCCCGCGTTCGGCCAGCCCGGCACGCAGGCGACGATCTTCCGGCTCGATCCCGAGAGCAATCTCGCGCAGCGCGTGCCGGTCAAGCTCGGCCGCGCGTCGGTCTCGCTGATCGAGATCGAGCAGGGGTTGAAGCAGGGCGACAAGGTCATCCTGTCCGACACGTCCCAGTGGGACGAGTACGACCGCATCAAGTTGAATTGAACCGAGCCGCAAGCAACCAACCAAAGAGGCCGCAGCGATGTCCCCGAATGCCCTGATCCACCTCGATTCGATCAAGAAGGTGTTCCTGACCGACGAAGTCGAGACGCACGCGCTCGCGGGCGTGCACTTCCACATCGACAAGTCCGAATACGTCTCGATCTCGGGCCCGTCGGGTTGCGGCAAGTCGACGCTGCTGTCGATCCTCGGGCTGCTCGACACGCCGAGCGAGGGCACCTACCTGCTCAACGGCCGGCCGGTGCAGGACATCAACGCATCCGAGCGCGCGAAGATCCGCAACAAGGAAATCGGCTTCATCTTCCAGGCGTTCAACCTGATCGGCGACCTCACGGTGTTCGAGAACGTCGAGCTGCCGCTGACCTACCGCGACGGGATGAACAAGGCCGAGCGGCGCGACCGCGTCCAGGCCGCGCTCGAGCGCGTCGGCATGGCGCATCGCCTCAAGCACTACCCCGCGCAGCTCTCGGGCGGCCAGCAGCAGCGTGTCGCCGTCGCGCGCGCGCTCGTCGGCAAGCCCTCGATCCTGCTCGCGGACGAGCCGACCGGAAACCTCGACTCGAAGAACGGCGAGGCGGTCATGGAGCTGCTCGACGAGCTCCACAAGTCCGGCTCGACGATCTGCATGGGCACGCACGACCCGCGCTACGCCGATTTCGCGCAGCGCAAGATCTTCATGTTCGACGGCCGCGTGGTCGACGAGGAAACGATGCACCGCCTGCGGCACGAGGAAGACCAGCGCGTGAAGGATCGCGCGCAGCAGGTGCAGGCGGCGCGCAGCACGACCGCGACGTGATGTGAGTGACGCCGAAGGCGTCATCCCGGCGCAAGCCGGGACCCAGCGACTTTGTCGCGCCGTCCCTTCGAGGCACCGGGTCCCGGCCTTCGCCGGGATGACGCCTCGATTGGGGCAA
>DATLNY010000149.1:0-3433 GCA_035536495.1 Candidatus Saccharimonadia bacterium
GTCGAACACCGCGAACGCCTCGTCGCTGTCGTGCTGCGCGAGCCAGAACATCGCTTCCTTGCGGATCGCGCGCGGTCGGTTGCTCTCGACGAGCGCGGTCAGCGCGGGGATCGAGCGCTCGGCCGGCAGCTGCGAGAGCGCAAAAATGGCCTTCTTCTGCACGTTCGTCGGAACATCGGGCGCGAGTGCGGCGAGGATGATCCGCTCGGCGTCGGCGTCGCCCCGCTGCGAAAGCCAGAACAACGCATCGCCGCGCGTCTCGCTCTCGCCTCGCGTCGCGAGCCGTTCGAGCGCGGCGGTCGCCGCCCGGTCGGCGTGCATCGCGAGCGCCGCGAGCGGCTCGCCCCGCTTGTGCCCCGCTTCTGCGAGACGCGCAAGGACTGCAACGCTTTCGTCGGCCTTCGCATCGATCCTCCGGACGTCGAGCGTGCCGGTGTCGATCGGGCAGTCGCCGCCGACCGCGCGGACGCGATCGACCGTGCCGCCGCTCTTGCGCAGGAACACGCGCAGCTGGTCGGAGTCACGCAGGTGGTCCTTGCTCGTGCCGAAGTTCCAGTTGCGGCCGTCGAGCGCGCAGCCTCGACGCTCGACCTTGCCGCCGCGCCAGTCGAAGCAGCACGGCGAGCCGTCGCCCGGCAGCAGCGCGACTTCGTACTCGAGCCACGCGCCGTCCGGGGTTGCGGCGATCGCGGACTCGAGCGAGCCCGCCGCCGCGACCGGTGCGCTCGCGAGCAGCGTCAGCGCCACGAGCCCGAGCATGCGGCCCGCGCTCACTTCAGCACCTCGTCGATGAGGTCGAGCGCTTCGTCGCTGTCGCTGACCGCGATCGCCTGCAGCAGCTCGCGCTTCATCTCGGGATCGCTCTCGACGCGGTAGATCTCGATCAGGCGCTTGCCGTCGCCGTGCATCATCAGCGCGCGCACTGCGGCCTTGCGCAGCTTCAGCGGATGCTCGGCACGATAGAACTCCACGACCGCGGCGCCCGCCTTGCCCTTGTTGACCATGCCGAGCGACTGCACGGCCTCGACGCGCATCTCGAGCGGCCAGTTGCCCTTCGCGACCTCGACCAGCGGCTCTGCTGCGCCCGCGACGCCGAACGCATGCATGGCCGCACGCTGGCTGTCCTCGTCCTCGAGCTCGGGCAGCAGCGCGCGGATCGACT
Source organism: Candidatus Saccharimonadia bacterium (assembly GCA_035536495.1). Classification (GTDB taxonomy): domain Bacteria; phylum Pseudomonadota; class Gammaproteobacteria; order Xanthomonadales; family Ahniellaceae; genus DATLNY01. Next base: position 1,163 of record DATLNY010000149.1, read on the forward strand.
CGACGTCGCCCATCGCGCCGAGCGTGTTGATCGCGTGCCGCCTGACCTTCGGATCGGCTTCGGTGCGCGCCGCCTCGCGCACGAGGTCGCCGCGGTCGCTGACGAGCCACGCGTCGATCACCGAGCGACGCAGCTTCTCGTCGCTGCTGCTGCGGTAGATCTTCAGCAGCCGCTCGTGCGAAGCCTTGTTGCCGCCGACCGCGATCGCCTGGATCGCTTCGCGCTTCATGCGCTCCGACGAATTGCCCTCGAGGATCTCCGCGAACACCTGGTCGGCCGCGGCCGGATCGATCTGCGTCAGCACGAACAGCGCGCGCTCCTTCGCCTTGTCGCTGTAGTCGCCCGCAAGCACGCGCTGCAGGATCGGCACGGCCTTCCTGTTGCCGCTCGTCAGCAGCGCGTCTATCGCCATGAGCGCATCGGCGTCGTCGGCACGACCCGTGCGCGGCTCGGCGCGCCCAGGCAGCAGCGCACGCGCATCGTCTTTCCACTCCGACGCGGGGAATTCCTTCGCGAGCTGCCGGACTGCGCGCTCGGCGTCGGCGCCCCGCTTCGACTGCGAGAGCGAGTACGCCTGCCAGTAGAGCGCCGAGTCGACCCCTTTGGACTTCGTGCGGCGCAGCTCCTTCTCGAGCGCGGCGAACTGCTCGTACGCCTCGTCGTAGCGGCCGCGCTCGAGCGCGTCGTGGGCGCTGCGATACTGCGTTCGCGCGTTCTCGCCCGCGGGCTCCGACTGCGCGGGATCGGGCGCGGCGGTCGCGCCGCCTGCGCCGAGCAGCGCGGCGAGCAACGCCGCCGCGATGATGTTCCGGATGGGTTTCAAGTTCATTCTCCTTCAGAGCGTGATTCGGGGATCCGCGGCGTATTCGCGGCGCGCGAGCGCCGCGGCAGCGCGGGATTTGAATGCGAGGTCCCGATCGCGGATCTGCTCCGCGACGAGGCCGCTGGAAAGCTCGCCGCCGTTGGCGAGCTCGAGCAGCACGGGCTCGAGCTGACGCAGGAAGTCCGCGAGCTGCGGCCGTCCGGCGCGCGCCGCGGCGTCGGCGTACAGCCGGTTGTTCTCGGTGAGCTCGCGCGCGAGGGCCTGGATCGTCTCGGCTTCGTCGGGGCTGTTCGACGCGACGAGCAGCGCGCGCTCGGTCGACTCGAAATGGGCGGCGAGGTGCATTGCGAGCACGCGCTGCGAGGAATTCGCCGCGAGCATAGGCGCCGAATCGCCCGTCCCGGCGTCCGGCGCCGCGACATCGTCGCGACCGGCGCGTCCCGCGAGGAAGCCGACGCCGACGGCGACGAGCACGGCCGCGGCGAGCGCGAGCCGCGGCGTGCGCCGGCGCGACTCGCGAACCGCCGACGCAGCCGGCAGCTCCGCCGCGACGCGGCGCCACATCCGCGCCTCGTACAGATCATCGCGCGCTGGCGCCTCGAACGTGCGTTCGTACGCCTCGGAAATGGTCGCGAGCCGCTGCGCGAGCCCCGAGTTGCGCAACAGCGCCGCGCGGATCTCCTCGACGCGTGCGGATTCGAGCGTATCGTCGAGCAGGAACGCGAACAGCTCGTCGTCGGTGACGGGCAGCGTGGCGATGCTCATGTCCCGCTCCTGAGCGGCGCGAGCGCGACGCGCAGTTTCTGCACGGCGCGGAATACCGTCTGCTTGCAGGCGTTCGCGTTGCTCTGCATCACGCTTGCGATTTCCTCGATCGGATACTGCTCGACGTGGCGCAGCACGAATGCGGTGCGCTCGGCCGGCGACAGCGCGCCGAGCGCGACGCCGAGGCGTCGAGTGATCTCCGCCCCGTGCGCCTGCTCGAGCGGATCGTGCGCGGGCAGCGCGTCGCCGAGCGGCGGCGCGTCGCCGTCGTCCGAATCGCCGCCGAGCGACGATTCGGGACGGCGCGCACGCAGCAACGCGATCGCCGCGTTGACGGCGATGCGATGCAGCCACGTCGAGAACTTCGCGCGGCCGTCGAACCGGTCGAGGCCGCGGAATGCGCTGACGAGGGCGTCCTGGACGGCGTCCTCGGCTGCCGACGCATCGCCGAGGATGCGGTAGCAAACCGAATGCAGCGCCCGGGCATGCGCCTCGACGAGGCGGCGGAAAGCGCGCTCGTCGCCGCGCCGCGCTGCCTCGATCGATGCCGTCTCGTCCTGTTCCATGCCTCGTCGGACGCTAGCAGAGGCGATTCGGTTACGGCGGGGGACCCGGGTCGGGGCTGAGGCCCCTCCTACAGCGGCCCGGCCGGGGTCGCGGGCCAACTGTATGAGGGGCCTCAG
>DATLNY010000150.1:0-12394 GCA_035536495.1 Candidatus Saccharimonadia bacterium
AAGCCCCGACGCTCTTCGCTTCGAGGACACGCAGCGCTGTCGGGGCTTTCGCCCCTCCCACAACACCCCGCGCGCATTCGGGCCGCGACCCCATGGCGCGTAGACTGCGCTTGCCCCCGGTCGCGGGCCACATCGCCGGCGTCGACGAAGCCGGTTGCGGACCGCTCGCGGGACCGCTCGTCGTCGCCGCAGTCGTGCTCGACCCCGCGCGCGAGATCCGCGGCCTCGCCGATTCGAAGGTCCTGACGCACGAGCGGCGCTGCGTGCTCGCCGCGCGCATCGTCGAGCGCGCGATCGCGTATGCGATCGTCGTCGTCGAGATCGAGGAGATCGAGCGCGTCAACATCTTCCACGCGCGCATGAACGGCATGCGCCGCACGCTCGAGCGCATCGCCGGATGCGTCGCGATCGCCGAAGCGCGCATCGACGGCAACCACCTGCCGCCGGGACTGACCTGGCCCGCGCGCGCGATCATCGACGGCGATGCGCTCGATCGCGCGATCGGGGCAGCGTCGATCCTCGCGAAGGTCGAGCGCGACCGGCTCATGGTCGAGCTCGACGCCGCCCATCCGGGCTACGGCTTCGCGTCGCACAAGGGCTATTCGACGCCGGAACACTTCGCTGCGCTCGATCGGCTCGGTCCCTGCCCGATCCACCGCCGCGGCTTCGAGCCGGTCCGGCGCCTGCTGCAACCGGGGTTCGCGTTCGAGCCCACGCCGCCCGAGCCGATCGTCGATTCGATCGTCGAGGATGCGCTCGCAAGCGCCGCCCCGCCCGAGCGTGAGCCCGAGCCTGCGTGACGCGCGCCGGCGCGAGCCTCGCGCTCGTCATCGTCATGGTGATCTGGGGCGCGAGCGTGCCGATCACGAAAGCCGCGATCGACGACGTGCCGCCAGTGCTGCTCGCGTGGCTGCGTTTCGTGCTCGCGGCAGCGATCCTCTTTCCGTCGTTCCGAGCGCGGCGCCGCGCCGGTGCCGCGGCGCCGTCGCTGCGCGATTCCGCGCTGCTGGGGCTGACCGGCATCGCGCTGTACTACCTCGGCTACAACATCGGGCTGCAGTACACCTCCGCGAGCCACGCCGCGCTGCTGCAAAGCGCGGTCCCTGCGCTCACCGCCGTGCTCGCGTACTTCTGGCTGCGCGAACGGCTTTCGCTGGCGGGAATCGCCGGGGTCGTGCTGTCGGTGATCGGCGTGCTGCTGATCGTCTCGGGTCGTACCGAAGGCGCCGATGCACCGGCGCCACTGCTCGGCAATTCGCTCGTCATCGCGGCGATCGTCTCGTGGTCGGTCTACACGATCTTCGCCAAGCGCCTCGCGCAGCTCGATCCACTCGTCGTGACGGTCGCGACCGCGCTCGCCGGCGTCGCGCTGCTCGCGCCGGCCGTCGTGGTCGAGCTGGCTCTCGGCGCGCGGCCGCGCTTCACGCCCGCGGGCCTCGCGGCGATCGCGTATCTCGGCGTCGTCGGCAGCGCGCTCGCGTACGCGCTCTACGGCGCGTCGCTGCGTGTTCTCGGTGCGGGACAGGTCGCCACGTACGTCAACCTGATGCCGGTCGTCGCGATCGGCGCGTCGGCGGCGTTTCTCGGCGAACGGATCGATGCGCGCACGCTGATCGGCGGCGCGATCGTCCTCACGGGCGTCGCGCTCGCGACGTTGACGTTGCGAGCGCGCTGAGGGTCAGCGGTCGAAGCCGCCGCGGAAGATGCGGTCCAGCACGAACGGATCCACGCGCCCCTCGTCGAGGTCGGTGCCCTCGTCGCTCAGCGGCGCGCCGATCAGCAGGCGGGTCGAGCTGATCGCGAGCGCATTGCCGAAGTCGTCGCCCTCGCCGCCGATCGCGTTCTCGTATGTGCCGGCGGGACGCCCGAACCCTATCGCGGCCGCGTCGAGGTCGAACACGAGCGTGCGGCCGCGGCGAACATCGTCGCCGACGGTCGTGAGCGGCGCGCCGAGCACGACGACGTCACCATTCGTCGCCACGGCCGCGCCCGCGCCCTGTGCGGTGCCTGCGTCGGGCGTCAGGGTTGCGGCGAACTGCACTCCGTTGCCAGTGCCCTGCAGCAGCACGGTGGCCGAGCCGCTGTCGGCACCCGCCGCCGTGTCGTCGTTCGGCGCGCCGACGACGATCGCGCCGCCGCCGATCGCGATCGCGGCACCGAACTTGTCGCCGATGCTGCCCGACGCTGCGGTCTGGTGATTCACGGGTCCGAGCGCGGGTTCGGTCGCGTCGTATACGTAGATCGCGCCGGTGTTGCCCGACTCGCCCGGCGCACCGATCGCGAGCATGCCGCCACCGACATCGACCGCCGTACCGAACTGCGCACCGGTCGATGGCGTCTCGGACGTGACGGGTGAGCCGACCGGCGCGAGCGCTTGATCGAAGCGATAGACCGCGCCCGCGTCTTCGAGCGTGCTCACGATCGTGCCCGGCGCGCCGACGACGAGCGTGCCGTCGTCGCCGTAGGCGAGCTCCGCGCCGAAATCGCCTGCGACCGCACCCGAGGCGGTCGGCGGATTCACCATGACCGGGACCAGCGTTTCGAGCTCGGTCGAGTCCCAGCCCCCGGCGGGTCGCGTGAAAACCAGCACCTGCCCCGTGTTCGAGCCCCCGCCGATCGGCGCGCCGACCGCGATCCGCTGCCCGTTCGGCGAGACCGCGACGGCCTGGCCGAACTTGTTGCCGATGCCCTTCGCGCGTTTGTCGCGCGCTGGCGCAGCGAGTACGCGCGCGGGCGCGCCGAGCACCTCGCGCCCACCTTTTGCCGCAACCGCGGTGCCCTGCGAGCCCGCGGGACGCACGAAGACGTAAACGCGTCCGTCGCCGTCGTCGCCGGCGTTCGGCGCACCCGCGACCAGGATTTCCTCGCCCGCCGGGCCGACGCCGATCGACGTCGCGGAGCCGAGCAGCGCATTCCGATCGGGCGACGGACTGGTGAGGCGATCGATCGGCGAGGCGCCCTCGCCGACGTCGGTCGCCGGCGGTGCCACGCAGAACAGGCGATACAGCACCGTCGAGCGCGTGGGGTCCGTGGTGTCGCAGGTCAGGTTCGCCGCGAGCGCGGATCCCGCCGCGGGCGGCACGCAATCGACCGTGAACCGCCCGCTCGACAACGGCGGGACCGTGCCCGGCGAGGTGATGCCGAACACGCCACTCGGCGTCGTCGCGCAGTTGCTGACGTTGAGTACCGCGGTGCCGCTGTTCGACACCTGGATCGTCGTGTTCGCGAAAACTTCGTTGATCGCGCCGTATGCGGCAACCGCGGAGCTCGGCCGCGGACTCGAGGTGTAGACGGGAAGGTTCTGGCACAGCAGCGGCCATAGCCGCACGTTGCCCCCCGGCGTCTCGGTGCAACTGAGGTTCCCCGGCGCAGGCGACAGCGTGTTGCATCCGATGCGGATGAAACCCTGCGCTCCGGTCGAGACCGGCGAGTTCTGCACCGTCACGGTAAAGCCCGGCGGCGGCGTGCACGCGAGTGCGCGCGTGCCGCCCGCATCACCGCCCGTCGTCGTCACCTCGATCGTCGCGGTGCGCGTCGCGCCGTCGACGCTCGCCGCGACCGGGATCTGGAGGCCGGCAAGCGGCGCGTACACGAGCGTCGGCGGCGTGCGTATGTTGCACGTCACCGGCAGCGTCGCCGGCGAGCCCGAACCGTTGTGCACGAATGTCAGCGTCTGCGTCGCGCTGAACGACGCGACGGTGTTGCACGTGATCGTGTACGACACGCCGACCGCACCGGCCGTCATCGACGCGCCTTCCGGCGGCGCGACCGACAGGGCACCGGACAGTCCGGACGGCGCGCCGAAAGTGAGTACCGTCCCCGGCGTGCCCGTGTTGGATGCGACAAACGACGCCTGCGGCGCGGGGTCCCCGACGAGCGCATCGAGCACGACCGGTGCGTCGAACGCTGGCGCCGCAGTGAAGGCCGGGTTCGCGTCGCAGCGGATCTGCCAGGTTTTCGTGCCGGTGCCGGGCGAGTCGTTGCAGACGAGCGCAGCCTGCGGCGGCATCTGCCCGCTCGAACAGCCGAGCCGGATGCGGCCGGTCGCACCGGCGGGGAACGGGCTCGTCTCGACCGCGATGGTGTAACCGGTGACGTTCGCGCACGACAGCGAGCGCGTGCCGCCGCCGGCCCCGCCGAGCGTCGTGATATCGATCTGCTGCAGCGGCGTCGCGCCCGGGGTGCCGGGGATGACGATGACCTGGGCCGTGTTCTCGGGCGGCTGGAAGACGAGCGTCGGCGGTGCAGCGACCTGGCACGTTATGCGGAACGTGAGCGGCGAGGGACGATCGGGGATGTCGTTGTGCGTCAGCAGCAAGTCGGCCTGGAAGCTGCCGCCCTGTGTCGTCGGGCAGCGCACGACGAAGTCTTCGATACCTCCTCTCGGCACCATCGCGTCCGTCGGCGGGCCCAGCACGAGACCCGATCCGGACAACTGCGCGAATACGTTGAGCAAGGTGAAATCATCGCCGTCGTTGAAGACGTCGACCCGCGCCATGGGCTCCGCGCCGCCGAGCGTCCCGAACAGGTTGACCGTGCTATTGCTCGCCGGGTTCGTCGTGATCCGGGGCTTGAGCACCTCGATCTCGAGGTCGTCGATCCTGCTCAGCGGGCAGGAGCCGCCGGTACACGATTCCTGGGAGCCCGGAATGAAGATGCGCGAGGGATGGAACGGTCCGAGCAGCAGGAATGCGGGGAGACGGCAAATCGGCTGATCTTGCAGGGCCCCGCCCGGGCCCATCGTTTCGACGACGATCGAGTCGCCCTCGACCGTACACGTCATGAAAGGCGACATCGGGATGATGTCGTCCGGCGAGATCCGTATGCGACTGCCATCGAAGGCATAACGCACGCGGAAGTTCTGGATATTGTTGCCCTGCGCCGACGAATATCTCAGCTCGATTTGCCGCTGCGGGACTTCACCGGGCTGGGCGCGACTTCCTGGCGGCACCAACTCGACGATCCCGGCTCGAAGGGGTGCGCAGGCGAACAGCAGCGTCAACGCGAGCGAACACGAAACCTTCTCCACATCCACCCCCGGGAGGCCGCAGGGAAGCGGCGCGCAGCGTTGCCGCGTTGTGAAGCCCCGTCCAGCGACCGGTACGGGGCTCCCTTTCATTGCTCAGCGGTCGAAGTTGCCGCGGAAGATCCGGTCGAGCACGAACGGATCTGCACGACCTTCGTCGAGATCGGTGCCTTCGTCGCTGAGCGGTGCGCCGATCAGGAGCCGCCTGCGGCTGATCGCGAGCGCGCCGCCGAACTCGTCGCCGCCGGCGCCGATCGCATTCTCGAAAACACCCGCCGGCGTTGCGATGCCGACGGCTGCCGCATCGAGGTCGTACATGATCGCGCGCCCGCGCCGATTGTCGGCGCCGACGTTGGTGAGGGGTGCGCCGAGCACGACGACGTCGCCATTGCTCGCGATCGCGGCGCCGGCGCCTTGCGCGCCCCCGGGCGGCGGAATCAGCGTGGTCGCGAGCGTGACGTTGTTGCCGTTGCCCGCCGTGAACACCGTCGCGGAACCGGATCCCGCCCCCGCCGCCGTGGTGTCGTTCGGCGCGCCGACGATGATCGAGTTGCCCGCAACCACGACCGCACTGCCCCACTTGTCGAAGGACTGGCCTCCCTGCGCGGTCTGGCGATTGGCGGGGCCGACGCTGCTCGCCGTCGCCTCGAAGAAATATGCGGCGCCGCGGCTGGTGTTCTCGCCCGGTGCGCCGACTGCGAGCATGCCCGAGCCGACATCGAGCGCGGCGCCGAACTCGGCACCCTGCTCGGCCGACGTCGCGGTGATCGGCGCTCCGACGGGCGGGAACGCGCCGCTTGTTTCGAAACGGAACACGGCACCGGCGTCGTTCACGCCGCCCACGATCGCCGCGGGCGCGCCGACCACGAGCAGGCCGTCGGGCGCGAACTCGACCTGCGCGCCGAACGCGCTCGCAACGACGCCTGGATTCGTCGGCGGCGCGATCGCGACCGTCGGTGGCAACGAAGCGAGATCGCCCCATCCGCCCGGCGGCTGGGTGAACACCACCACCTGGCCGACGTTGGTGCTGCCACCCGACGGGGCGCCGACTGCGATGAACTGCCCGTTCGATGACACCGCAACGGAATCACCGAACTTGTCGCCGAGGCCTTTCGACTGCGACTTGCCGCGCGGGTATGTCAGTACCGCCGTCGGCTCGCCGAGGCGCTCGAGTCCCGACTTCGCGTCGCGCGGAGCACTGGTGAGATCGCTGCCGGGCGGCCTGACGAAGACGTACACGCGCCCATCATCGTTCGCGCCGCCACCTGGCGCACCGACGACGAGGATTTCCTCGCCACCGGAACCTTCGGCGATACCCGTCGCGGAACCGAGCTTCGCACCCGCGTCAGGCGAAGGGCTGCTGAGGCGGCTGGTCGGCGACGCGCCCTCGCCGGAGTCGGTCAGCGGCGGTGCGACGCAGAACAGCCGATACAGAACGCTCGGCCGCATGGGATCGTTGGTATTGCAGGTGAGGTTCGCCTTGAGCGTCGTGCCAGAAGCCGGCGGCGGGCAGTCGATCACGATCTGGCCGCTGGCATTCGGCGCCACCGTGCTCGCCGTGGTGAGATCGAGCGCGAATCCAAGGCCGGGGGGATTTACGACGCACTGCGACAACTGCAGGAGTGCCGAGGCGCCATCGTTGCGGATATCGATCGGCGCACTCGCGATCACGTCGCCGATCGCGCCATAGATGCCGACCGCCGCGCTCGGGCGCGGCGTCGAGCGATACACGGGATTGTTCTGGCAGATCAGCGGCCACTCCTGCACCGCGTCGCCCGGCGTCTCGATGCACGACAGGTTGCCCGGCGGGGGCGACAGCGTGTTGCAACCCACCCGGATCGCACCGGTGCCGCCGCTTTCGACCGGACTACCTTCGACCATCACGGTGAATCCAGTTGGCGGCGTGCAGCCGATCCCGCGCGACACGCCCGCGCCACCACCCGTGGTTGTGATCGCGATCGTGGCCGTCGGCGTCGCGCCGCCGAGGCTGGCCGACACCGGGATCTGCACGCCGGCGAGGGGCGCGTACTGCAGCGTCGGTAGATTGCGGATATTGCACGTCACGGCGAACGTCGCGGGCGATGCGGTGCCGTTGTACGCAAAGCTCACCGTTTGCGTCGTGTCGGCTGCCGCCGCCGCGTTGCACGTGATCGTGTAATCGATCGCCGCCGAGCCCGCCGGCACGGACTGCGACAACGCCGGCGTGATCGACAGTGGCGTCGACAAGCCTGTCGGCCCGGCGACGTCGAGCGCCGACGTGCCGATATTGCCGACGGAAATCGTCACGCTGGGATCCGGTTCCCCCACCACGCCTTCGACCAGGATCGGGGTGCCAGCCGCGGGCGTCGCATCGAAGATCGGCTCGCCGAGGCAGGAAAGATCCCAGGTCTGTACGGTTCCACCCGGCGACTCCGTGCACGTCAGCTGGCCCGCCGCCGGCAGCGGCGCGGGCGGGCAGGAAAGCTGGATGAGACCTTCGGTCTCCGGCTGAAACGGGCTGGTCTCGACGACGGCGGTGAATCCCTCGGGCGCCACGCAGTCGAGCGCGCGCTCGCCGCCGCTTTCGCCGCTCTTGGCGACCACGGCAATCGTTTTACCGACGGCACCTCCGGTCGTGGCCGGCACGACGATGCTGCTGCCAGGCAGCGGATCGTAAGTCAGTTCCGGCGGCTCGCGGATTCGGCAGATGACAAAGTATTTGACCCCGTTCGGTTCCGCGTCCTTGTGCGACATGATCAACTCGAACTGTTCGTCGAGCCGCTCGCGGGCGAGGCATGCGACCTCGAAATTGCGGGTTTCGCCGTTGGGAATGTCCGTCGGGGGTGCGTCGGGCGACACCACGAGCGGTGGGCGCGTCGCGCCCGGATCGACGGTGAGGATGCTTCGCTCCTCACTGGCGTTCGTCACCTTCAGCGTGAAGCTGGGCATCGGACCGTCCACGGTGCCCGTCAACGTGATGACCGAGTCGGGTCTGGGATCGGAGTCGTAGACGGGCGTCTGCGCCACAACGGTCGTGCTCGCCAGCGCAAGACACGCCGCGAGCACACTGATTCGACTGAACATCCTTTCCCCTCGGTGGCAGGTGCCACGCGATAAAGCGCGCCAGATCGAAAGTCTAACGCGGGCGTGTAATGCCCCTGTGAACGCGCCACGGCGCGTACTCGTGTCACGACGCGCACCGACGCGATGGTCGGTGCGCGTGGGCTAGCTATCAGAAGTCGAAATTCCCCCGGAAGATCCGGTCCAGCTCGAACGGATCGACGCGGCCTTCGTCGACGTCGGGGCCTTCGTCGCTCAACGGCGCGCCGAGCAGCAGGAGCCCGCGGCTGATGCCGATCGCGCTGCCGAACTCGTCGCCGGCCTCGCCGATCGTGTTCTCGTAGATGCCTGCCGGCGTACCGACGCCGACGGCAGCCGCCTCGAGGTCGTACACGATCGCGCGGCCGCGATCGACGTTTTCGCCGACGTCGGAGAGTGGTGCTCCGAGCACGACGACGTCGCCGTTCGTCGCGATCGCCGCACCGGCGCCTTGCGTCGTGCCGCCGCCCGGCGGGATCAGCGTCGCCGCAAACGTGACGTTGTTGCCGTCACCCTGCAGGAACACCGTCGCCGATCCGGAATCCGCGCCCGCCGCGGTGTCGTCGTTCGGTGCGCCGACGATGATCGACGCGCCGCCGATCGCGACCTCCGTGCCCCACTTGTCGCCGAAGCTGCCGCCCGGTGCGGTCTGACGATTGGCCGGACCTACCGACGACGACGCGTCGATCTCGAAGAAGTACGCGGCACCCGTGCTGTTGTTTTCTCCCGGTGCGCCGACGGCGAGCATGCCGGTCGAGACGTCGAGCGACGTGCCGAATTCGGCGCCGGGCTCCGGCGAGGACGCCGTGACCGGAGCGCCAACGGCCACGCCGTTGGTCTGGAACATGAAGGCGGCGCCTGCGTTGTCGACAGAGGAAACTATCGCGCCGGGCGCGCCGACGACGAGCGTGCCGTCGGGCGAGAACTCGACGTCCGACCCGAAGGCCGAAGCACCGACGGGCGGCTGGCCTGGCGGCGGACTGGTGAGATCCGGGGCCGCGATGACGACGGGAACGACGTCGTCGAGATCGTCCCATCCGCCGGGCGGCATCGAGAACACGAGCACTTCGCCCGTGTTCGCTCCGCCGCCGGTCGGCGCGCCGACCGCGATGAACGTGCCGCCGTTCGAGATCGCGACATCTTCGCCGAACTTGTTGCCGATGCCTTTCGCATGCACCTTGCCGCGGTTCGCGGGCGCACGCAGGACGGCGACCGGTTTTCCAAGTCCGCGTCCCGCGCGCTTGCCGTCGACGAGCAGGGCCCCCGCGCCTGCCCCGCGCGGACGCACGTAGACGTAGACGCGACCGTCGCCGTCGGTACCGCCGCTCGGCGCACCGACCACGACGATCTCGTCGCCGTTGTCGAGCGTCGCGATGACAGTCGAGGATCCGAGCAGCGCGCCGCCGTCCGGCACCGGGCTCGTGAGCCGCGCTTCCGGCGAAGCGCCTTCGCCCAGATCGGTCATGGGCGGTGCCACGCAAATGAGCTTGTAGACGATGCTCTGCCGCGTCGGATCGTTGGTGTTGCACGTGAGCGTGCGGAAGTCGGCTGAACCCTGCGCCGGCTGCGGGCAGGTCACGTTGAGCGTGCCGTTCGAGTTGCCGGCGATCGGGTTCGGCGTGAAGTTGACGCCGAAGAAGAGCGTCGGCGTCTGCACACACCCTGTCACGCTGAGGTTCGCCGTGCCCTTGTTCGAGACCGCGACGTCGGCATCGACGAAACCGGTCTCGCCGATCGGGAAATAGACGCCGATCGCCGAACCCGGGCGCGGCGAGGAGGTGTAGACGGCCGTGTTGACGCAGGTGAGCGGCCACTGGCGGATCGTGCCGCCGGGCGACTCGGTGCACCTCAACGTCGCCGCCTGCTGGTTGATCGAGTCGCAGCCGAGCCTGACGTTGCCGGCCGCGCCGATCCCGAACGGGCTCGTGTCGACCACGACCGAGTAGTTCGGCTGGTTGACGTCGCACGTGAGCGAGCGCTCGCCGCCCGGATCACCGCCCGTCGTCGACACCGCGATGTTCGTCGTCGGTGTCGCCGCACCGACGCTCGCGGACACCTGCACCGCGTTTCCGAACGATGGTGCGTACCCGAGCGTGGGCGGCTGGCGCATGTTGCACGTCACCGACAACTGCGACGGCGAACCCGGCGCGTTGTGCGCGAGCGAAAGCGTCTGCGTGCCGCTGAACGACGCGAGGCTGCTGCACGTAATCGTGTTGATCGAGCCGGTCGAACCCTGCGGAATCGACTGCACGACACCCGCGGTGGAGATGCTCAGTGGGTTCGAAAGGCCGGTCGCCGGGCTGACCTGCAGCGTCGTCGCGTCGGTGCCGGTGTTCGTGACGACGAACGAATGCGTCGGTGCCGTCGCGCCGACGAGGCCCGTCAGCACGACCGGCGTGTCGAACGACGGCGTCGCGGTGAACGCCTCGTCGCTGAGGCACGAGACCGGCCACGTGCGCGTCGAGCCGGGTGTTTCCGTGCAGGTCAGCGTGCCGCTCGCGGGCACGGGCGACGCATCGCAGCCGAGGCGGATCTCGCCCTTGCTGCCGGTCAGGAACGGGCTCGTCACGACCTCGATCGAATACCCCGCGAGCGCCACGCAGCTCAATGCGCGCGAGCCGCCCGACTGGCCGCCCGAGGTCCCGATCCCGATGAAGCGCGTCGCGCTCAGCGCATTCGTCGCGGGAATTGCAATGGAATTCCCCGTCGTCGGCGAATAGAGAAGGTTCGGCGGCGTGCGGATGTCGCAGGTCGCCTTGTAGGTGAGCGGGCTGGCGGGTCCCGGGATCTCGTTGTGCGCGATCCGGACCTCGTGCGTCGTCAGTCGTTGCGTGGTCGTGGGGCAACTGACCACGTAGTCGCGGAACTGGCCGGCGCCGAGCGTGGCCGAGCCTCCGGTCACCGTCACCGGACTATCCGACGAGGTCGAGAGCCGTAGCACCGAGCCTGATTCGCCGAAGTTCGTGACGCGGATCGTCCGGGTCGGCGCGGGCCCGCCGACATTGCCGCTCAGCGTGAACGACGAGCCGACGGCGAGGCTCGGGATCACGTCGGGGCCGAGGATGCGGTACGAGCCGTTACCGACCGTGCAGGGCAACGAACCGAAGCCACTGCACTGCGCGGTATGGCCGTCGATCAGCACGTCGACCGGAAACGCAACGGGATTCGGAACCAGGAACGCATCGCACGTGCCCGACGCACTGCCGGCCGCGGTCACGGTGAATTGGTTCGAAGCCGACTGCGAGCAGGTCACCGATCCCGACGGGACCAGGTTCTGGAGCTGCAACCGGGATGAATCAAAATTGAAGCGCGCGCTGGCGCTGAAGACCGAATTTCCCTCCGAGTTGTAGAGGATCCGCACCGGCGCGAGCGGCGCCTCGGCGAACTGGCCGCGGCCGTTGACGATCACGGTGAATGCTACTGCGTGTGCGGCGGCAGGCCAGAGCATCGCCAGCGCAAGCATCAGGCCGATGCGCGATTCGAGTGTTCGCATGCTGTTTCCCCAACCCATGGTCGTGTCGCCGGCCGCGCTTGCGGCCACCCGCCGCAGAGCATACTCCCAGCCCTGTTACGTACAGCGCCCGGGGCGCCTCGCCGTCGGCACCTTCCTGCCCTTCGTCGGACGAATAGCCAGCTCAGCCGCGCGCGATCGCCTCGCGCTGCGCGGCGATCGCCGCGTCGAGCTCCGCGCGGCGCCGGACGAACCACTCGGCGCCCGCGATCGGCCGCCACACGAGATCGGTGTCGAGGGTGATCGGATCGAGCCAGCCCCCCGCGATCGCCGCGCCGAGCGCCACGTCGGCGGCCGCGACATCGCCGCGCAAAGCCGCGTCGACCGCGCGGTAATAGTCGAGCACCGGCAGCCCGAAGCCGCCGCGCGTCATCGTCGCGATCCGGCCCTGGAAGTAAGCCAGGCCTTCCGCGCCATCACCGCCCGATTCGCGCTCGAGCACGACCCAGTTGGCGATCTCGCCGAGACCCAGGTGTAGCGCATACGAGCTCGTCGCGAGCATGTCGCGGTTGCCGGGGTCCGAGAACCGCTCGCGGTAGAGCGCCAGCGCCTCGTCGCGGCGCCCGACTTGCGCGAGCGCACGCGCGCGCAGCACGCCGCGCCAGGGCTCCTGCACCATGCGGGCGCCCGGGCCTTCGATCCACGCGAGTGCACCGTCATGCTCCCCGCGCGCCCAGCGCAGGCTCATGATCGTTTCCGCGTACCCGGGCGGCTCCGGTGGCCGCGGGACGAATCGATCGAGCACCGCCTCGGCGCGATCGATCTCGCCGAGCGCGGCG
>DATLNY010000151.1:0-2084 GCA_035536495.1 Candidatus Saccharimonadia bacterium
CGGCATTCGCCAGAGTCACTGTAGGAGGGGCCTCAGCCCCGACCGGACCCTCGCACGACCTCGGCACGCAACCCGCGCCGAGCGTGCCGCTCAACGCGCGCGACGCCGAACCGGGCGCTGCGCTGAAGTCGTTCCTCTCGAGCTACCGCGGCCGCGTGCTGCTCTCCACCGATTCGCCCGGACGGCGCGAGGCGCTGATCGAGCAACTCGGCTCGTACGACGCACGGCCGCAAGCCGTTGCGTCGTGGCACGCGTTCCTCGCCGGCGATGTCCGCTACGCGATCACCGTCACCCCGATCGAGGACGGCTTCGCGCTGCGCGATCCCGCGCTGTGCCTGCTGACCGAGCGCCAGCTGTTCGGCGAGCGCGTGCAGCAGCAGCGCCGCCGCAAGCGCGCAGGACGCGACCCCGAAGCGATCATCAAGGACCTCGGCGAGCTCGCGCTCGGCGCGCCGGTCGTGCACGAGGACCACGGCGTTGGCCGCTACCGCGGGCTCGAGAAGCTCGAGGTCGGCGGCGCGCCCGGCGAGTTCCTCGCGATCGAGTATGCGAAGGGCGACAAGCTCTACGTCCCGGTCGCGCAGCTCCACCTCGTCTCGCGCTACACCGGCACGGCGCCCGAGTTCGCGCCGCTGCACGCGCTCGGCGGCGATGCGTGGGACCGCGCGAAGCGCAAGGCCGCCGAGAAAGTCCGTGACGTCGCGGCCGAGCTGCTCGAGATCTACGCCAAGCGCGAGGCGCGCGTCGGCACCTCGATCACGCTCGACGAGCCGCTCTACGAGCAGTTCGCGGCGGGATTCCCGTTCGAGGAGACGCCCGACCAGCAGGGCGCGATCGACGCGGTGCTCGCGGATCTCGCGCGCGAGAAGCCCATGGACCGCGTCGTATGCGGCGACGTCGGATTCGGCAAGACCGAGGTCGCGGTGCGCGCGGCGTTCGCGGTCGCGCAGGCCGGGCAGCAGGTCGCGCTGCTCGTGCCGACGACGCTGCTCGCGCAGCAGCACTACCAGAACTTCCGCGACCGGTATGCCGATTGGCCAATACGGGTCGAGGTCCTGTCGCGCTTCCGCTCGAAGAAGGAGACCGACGAGGCGATCAGGCGCATCGCCGAAGGCACGATCGACGTCGTGATCGGCACGCACAAGCTGCTGCAGGGCGACGTGAAGTTCAGGTCGCTCGGCCTCGTCATCGTCGACGAGGAGCACCGCTTCGGCGTGCGCCAGAAGGAGCAGCTCAAGAAGCTGCGCGCCGAGGTCGACCTGCTGACGCTGACGGCGACACCGATCCCGCGCACGCTCAACATGGCGATGGCCGGCATGCGGGACCTTTCCATCATCGCGACGCCGCCCGCGCATCGCGTCGCGGTGCAGACCTTCGTGACGCCCTGGGACGTCGCGATGCTGCGCGAGGCGTTCCAGCGCGAGCTCGCGCGCGGCGGCCAGGTCTACTTCCTCCACAACGAGGTCGAGTCGATCGAGCGCATGGCGGCCAACCTCGCCGAGCTCGTGCCGGCCGCGCGCATCCGGGTCGCGCATGGCCAGATGCCCGAGCGCGAGCTCGAGAACGTCATGCTCGACTTCTACCGCCAGCGCTTCAACGTGCTCGTCTGCAGCACGATCATCGAGTCGGGCATCGACGTGCCGAGCGCGAACACGATCATCATCAATCGCGCCGACCGCTTCGGGCTCGCGCAGCTGCATCAGTTGCGCGGCCGTGTCGGGCGCTCGCACCATCGCGCGTACGCGTACCTCGTGGTGCCCGACCGCAAGTCGATCACGGCCGATGCGAAGAAGCGGCTCGACGCGATCGAGTCGCTCGACGAGCTCGGCGCCGGTTTCACGCTCGCGACGCACGACCTGGAAATCCGCGGCGCCGGCGAGCTGCTCGGCGAGGAGCAGTCTGGACAGATCCAGGAGGTTGGCTTCGCGCTCTACACCGACCTGCTCGAGCGCGCGGTCCGCGCGCTCAAGGAAGGCCGCATCCCGGATCTCGACGCGTCCGAGCGTGCGCATACGGAAGTCGAGCTGCATGTTCCGTCGCTGATCCCCGACGACTACCTCGGCGACGTGCATACGCGGCTCGTG
>DATLNY010000152.1:0-3406 GCA_035536495.1 Candidatus Saccharimonadia bacterium
AGAGCCCTCGCGTCCAAGGCGAAGCGCGTCGCGTCGCCGTTCTGACGAACTGATTCACGGCGTGTTTCGGGACGAGGGCTCCGCACCGGCGTCCGCATCGCGAAAGCACATCGACTTCAGCCCGCCGCGCGCTTCGGCGCAGCCTCGGTCATCCACCCGTCGAACAACTCCACGACGCGATTGCCGTACGACGCGTTCGTCTCCGAATGCGTGACCTGGACGATCGTCGCGCCCTCATCGTTGAGCTGCTTGAGCGTCTCCATGATCATCTTGCCCTGCGACGAATGCAGCGCGCCGGTCGGCTCGTCGGCGAGCAGCAGCGACGGCTTCGAGATCACCGCGCGCGCGCCCGCGACGAGCTGCTGCTGGCCGCCCGAGAGCTGGTTCGGGACCAGGTCCTTCTTGCCGACGATCTGGAAGCGATCGAGGAGGTCCGCAACGCGCGCCTTGCGCTCGGTCGCGGCGATGTTGCGGTACGACAGCGGCAGGTCGAGGTTCTCCGCGACCGTGAGGTCGTCGATGAGGTGGTAGTGCTGGAAGATGAAGCCGATCTTCTCGCGCTGCAGCGCCTGGCGCTGCTTCGCGCCGAGCGCATGCACCGCGTGCTCGTCGAAGTGGTATTCGCCGGTGTAGTCGCCGTCCATCATCCCGAGGATGTTGAGCAGCGAGCTCTTGCCGGCGCCGGACGGGCCCATGACCGAGAGGAACTCGCCGGCACGGATCTCCAGGTTGATCTTGCGCAGCACGAACACGCGGCCCTGTGCGAGCGGATAGGACTTCTCGACGTTCTTCAAGCGGATCATGGGCGGATTTCCGTGGGGTAAGGTTCAGTCGTCGCGCAGCCGAGCGCGAGCCGCACGCCGATCTCGCGGCGGATCGCGCTGAGGCCGATCGCGAGCGCCGCGATCGCGCTCGCGACGAACGCCGGCCGCGCGATCCAGAGGCGCACGCCGTAGTTGAGGTCGTTCCACAACACCATCGTCTGCTCCATCGCCGATCGTCGTAAATTGTTCCTGAGGGCCTGCATCGGCTCGACGCGCAGGGCGCGGCGCGTCGGTGCGAACGTTGCGATGAGCATCGCGAGCGCGAGCACGACACCGACCGCGCCGAACGTCAGCGGGTCGAATGTCTCGACGCCGAAGAGCACGTTGCGCAGCACCTGCGCGAGGCCGAAGCCGAGCACGAGCCCGATCGCGAGCCCCACCGCGAGCTGGCGCATGCCCTGCCCCATCACCATCCGGACGATCCCGGCGTCGAGCGCGCCGAGCGCGCGACGAACGCCGATCTCGCGCGTGCGCTGCGCGACGGCGAACGCGAGCATCGCGTAGATCCCCGTCGCCGCGAGCAGCAGCCCGAACGCCGCGAAGATCGCGAACAGCTTGGCCATGAGCCGGTCGGGAATCGTCTGCGAAGCGACCCACTCGTCGGCGGTGCGCACGAAGTAGACCGGCAGGTCGCGATCGAGCTTCGTGACGGCCGCGCGGAGCGTGTCGGCGAGCGCGTGCGGGTCGCCGCTGCGCGCGCGCACCGCGATGCTCGCGAAGCGCTGCGGACGCTGCGCGAACGGCGCGTAGATCACGGGCGCGCTCGCATCGTCGGGCTCGGTCTGCACGACCTGCCCGACGACGCCGACGATCTCGGCCCAGCGCCGCTCTTTGCCGTTCGGGTCGAGGTCGATGCGGCGCCCGACCGGGGACCGGCCCTCGAACGCGTCCTCGACGAATCGCTCGCTGACGAGCACGACGGGCGGCGCGTCGGCCCGGTCGCGTGAATCGAATGCACGGCCCAGCAGCAGCGGCACCTCGAACATCTCGAAGTAGCTCGGCGCCGCGGCGACGAACAAGCCGAACGGGTAGCGCTCGTCGTCGCTCGGGGGCTTCCCGTCGGGGTGGTAGTACGTGCCGCCCGCGAACGAGAGCGGCACGCTCGTCGTGACGGCCGCGCGCTCGACGCCCGGGCTCGCCGCGAGCTCGTGCTCGAGGCGCTCGAAGAAGGCGACGACGTCGGCGTCGGTCGGATGCGATTCCTCGAACAGCGCGAGGCGCGCGGTCAGGACCCCCTCGGTCTCGGCGCCCGGATCGATCGTCTGCATCGCGAGGATGCTCCGCACGGTGAGGCCCGCGACGACCAGCAGCACCGCGCAGAGCGCGAGCTGGCCGGTGACGAGCACGCGGCTCGCACGGCCGAAGCCCGCGCCCGTCGCGCCGTGCCCGCCCTCGCGCATCGCGGCGTGCGCCGCGATGCGGCCGGCGCGCAGCGCCGGCACGATCGTCGCCGAGAGCGCGCCGACGAGCGCGATCGCGATCGAGAACAGCACGATGCGCGCGTCTATCGCGTACGAAAGCCAGTACGGCAAGCCGTTCTCGTTCTCGGTGAGCACGCGCATCGTCGCCTCGCCGCCGATCATCGCGCAGACGAAGCCGATGCCGCCACCGACCAGCGCGATGAGAGCGCCCTCGAGCACGAGGCGCAGCACGAGCCGCATGCGCGCGGCGCCGAGCGCGCCGTGGATCGCCAGCTCGCGCGTGCGCTCGACCGTGCGCGCGATCATGAGGTTCGCGACGTTCGCGCACGCGATGACGAGCACGAGCAGCACCGCGATCATCATTGCCGTGAGCACCGACGCGGTGTTGCGGCCGATGTATTCCGCGTTGAGCGACTTCACGACGGTGCGGATGCGGTCGAGCGACGCTTCGGGGTCCGCCTCGCTCACGGCCTTGTAGATCGCATCGAGCTCCTCGCGCGCCTGCGCGAGGCCGACGCCGGGCGCGAGCCGGCCGATCACTTCGAGCGTCGTCGCTTCCTTGCGCTGCACGTTCGCGACGTCGAGCGACGCGGTCGTCCAGACATCCTGGCGGAACGGGAACTCGAACCCTGCGCGCATCACGCCGACGATCGTCGCGGGTTTGCCATTCGCGCGGATCGTGCGGCCGACGATGCCGGGGTCGCCCGCGTAGCGCGATTGCCAGAGCGCGTGCGAGATCACGACGACCGGCGGCGCGCCAGGCACGTAGTCGGCGGGCTCGAACTCCCGGCCGGCGAGCGGCGTCTCGCCGAGCGTCTCGAACACGGCGTCGGTCACGAAGCCGCCTTCGAAGCGCTCCGGACGGTCGTCGCCCGAGAGATTGAGCGTACCGACCGAGAACGCCGCGAACGACTCGAAGCTGCGCTGCGCGCGCGCCAGCTCGAGGTAGTCGTGCGTCGGCACCTCGATGCTGTCCTGGCCCGTCGCGAGGTCCGCGAGCTCGACGTGCGCGAGCCGGTCGGCATGCGCGAACGGCAGCGGCCGCAGCAGGAACGAGTTGATCGCGCCGAACATGTACATCGTCAGCCCGAGGCCCGCGCCGAGCATCGCGATCGCGGTCACGGCGTACCACGGACTGCGCGCGAGCGAGCGCAGTGCCTG
>DATLNY010000153.1:0-2668 GCA_035536495.1 Candidatus Saccharimonadia bacterium
GAGCGAATCCTTGTGGATGGCCGACGCGTTGCCGGAGTGAAGCTCGAGGGCGGGGAGGAAATCGCCGCTGACGTGGTTGTCGCCAACGTCGGGCCAAAGCTGCTCTACGAGCGCCTTTTCGATCCGGGCGATCTCGATCCGGAGTTTCGCAGGCGTGTGTCCGCATTCAAGACCGGGTCGGGCACGTTTCGCATGAACGTCGCGCTGTCGGAGCTTCCCGACTTCACCGCGGCGCCGGGCAATACGCTGCAGCCGCACCATCGCAGCGGCATCCTCGTCGGGCACAGCCTCGCGTACTTCGAGCGCGCGTACTTCGACGCGAAGTCGAAGGAGCACAACGCGGGCTGGTCGCGCGAGCCGATCGTCGAGCTCGTGATCTCCTCGACGCTCGACGACACGCTCGCGCCGGCAGGCCAGCACGTCGCGAGCATGTTCTGCCAGCACGTCCACCCGGAAGTCGACGGCGGCTGGGACGCGCACCGTGAAACCGTGGCGAAGCTCATGATCGACACGGTCGATCGCGCCGCGCCGAATTTCCGCCGCAGCGTGCTCGGCTACAAGGCGCTCTCGCCGCTCGATCTCGAGCGCGAATACGGCCTCG
Source organism: Candidatus Saccharimonadia bacterium (assembly GCA_035536495.1). GTDB lineage: Bacteria > Pseudomonadota > Gammaproteobacteria > Xanthomonadales > Ahniellaceae > DATLNY01. The sequence goes on from DATLNY010000153.1 coordinate 602, forward strand.
TCGGCGGCGACATCTTCCACGGCTCGCTCGGCGCCGACCAGCTGTTCAGCGCGCGGCCGCTGCTGGGGCAGGGCAATTATCGCGGCGCGCTGAAGCACCTCTATCTTTGTGGTGCCGGCACGCATCCCGGCGGCGGCGTGACGGGCTTGCCCGGCAGCAACGCGGCACGCGAGATCCTCCGCGACCTCGGGCGCCGCTAACGCGGCCGCGCCGCGCCCGCGGTTTCTTCCCGAAACGGCCTTCCGTTATGATGCGCGCGGACCATCACCGAGGTGGCCCGCGGGCAACCGCCGGCCGAGCGTGCGACATGAGGACGTGGACCTGATCGCATAGATCGAGCAGCCGGGCACCTCGAGGGGCGCTGCGGCGCCTTTTTTGTTGCCTGTGGTTTCCCCAATCGAAGCGACGTTTCCCATGATCCAGATCACGCTCCCCGACGGCAGCAAGCGCGAATACGCGCCGCCCGTTTCGGTCGAACAGATTGCGCTCAGCATCGGCCCCGGGCTCGCGAAGGCAGCGCTCGCCGGCAAGGTCGACGGCAGGCTCGTCGACGTCTCGCACGCGATCGACCGCGACGCCTCGCTCGAGATCGTCACCGAAAAGCACGCCGATGCGCTCGAAGTCATCCGCCACTCGGCTGCGCACCTGCTCGCGCAAGCCACCCAGCGCCTGTTTCCCGACACGCAGGTCACGATCGGTCCGGTCGTCGAGAACGGCTTCTATTACGACTTCGCGCGCAAGACCCCGTTCACGCCCGAGGACCTCGAGAAGATCGAGGCCGAGATGCGAAAGATCGCGGACGAGAACCTGCCGGTAGCGCGCTCCGTCATGGGGCGCGACGAAGCCGTCGAGTTCTTCAAGGGCAAGGGCGAGGTCTACAAGGCCGAGATCGTCGGCAGCATTCCGGCGAACGAGGACCTTTCGCTTTACGCCCAGGGCGAGTTCATCGACCTGTGCCGCGGCCCGCACGTGCCGAACACGAACAGGCTCAAGGCGTTCAAGCTCATGAAGGTCGCGGGCGCGTACTGGCGCGGCGACCAGGCCAACGAGATGCTCCAGCGCGTCTACGGCACCGCGTGGGCGAACGAGAAGGACCTCAAGGCCTATCTCCACATGCTCGAGGAGGCCGAGAAGCGCGACCACCGCAAGCTCGGCCGCGCGCTCGACCTGTTCCACATGCAGGAGGAGGCGCCGGGCCTCGTGTTCTGGCATCCGAAGGGCTGGGCGATCTGGCAGGTCGTCGAGCAGTACATGCGCCAGGTCTACCGCGACTCGGGCTATCGCGAAGTCCGTTGCCCGCAGATCCTCGACCGCTCGCTCTGGGAGAAGTCGGGGCACTGGGAGAACTTCAAGGACAACATGTTCACGACGTCGTCGGAGAAGCGCGACTACGCGATCAAGCCGATGAACTGCCCGGGCCACGTGCAGATCTTCAACACCGGGCTGCACAGCTACCGCGAGCTGCCGCTGCGCTACGGCGAGTTCGGCGCGTGCCACCGCAACGAGGCGTCCGGCGCGCTGCACGGGATCATGCGCGTGCGCGGCTTCACGCAGGACGACGGCCACATTTTCTGTACGGAGGATCAGATCCAGTCCGAAGTCTCGGACTTCATCGACCAGCTGCGCTCGGTCTACACGCACTTCGGCTTCACCGACATCATCTACAAGCTGTCGACGCGCCCCGAAAAGCGCGTCGGAGCCGACGAGGTCTGGGACAAGGCCGAAGCCGCGCTCGCTACGGCGCTCGAATCCAAGGGGATCGAATACGGGGTCAATCCGGGCGAGGGCGCGTTCTACGGGCCCAAGATCGAGTTCTCGCTCAAGGACTCGATCGGGCGGGTCTGGCAGTGCGGGACGGTGCAGGTCGATTTCTCGATGCCCGGCCGCCTTGGCGCGGAGTACGTCGCCGAGGATTCGAGCCGGCGGACCCCCGTCATGCTTCATCGGGCGATCGTGGGCTCGATGGAGCGATTCATCGGGATCCTGATCGAGCACCACGCCGGAAACCTGCCGCCCTGGCTGGCCCCGGTTCAGGCCGTCGCGATGAATATCACCGACGGGCAGGCC
>DATLNY010000154.1:0-14705 GCA_035536495.1 Candidatus Saccharimonadia bacterium
AACCCGAACAGCTGGCCGCCGGCGAGCACGGCGAAGATGACCGCGACGGGATGCAGGCCGATCTTGTCGCCGACGAGCCAGGGCGTCAGGACGAAGCCTTCGAGCATCTGCCCGACCACGAACACGCCGCACACCATCAGCACGTGCGCCACGTCGTGGAATTGCACGAGCGCCGCAACGATCGCGGCGATCACGCCGATCGCCGTGCCGAGGTAGGGCACGAAGCTCAGCAGGCCCGCGGTCATGCCGATCAGCAGCGCGAGATCGATCCCGACGATCCACAGCCCGATCGAGTAGATCACCCCGAGCACCACCATCACGAGCAGCTGGCCGCGCAGGAACGCACCGAGCACGCTGTCCGATTCGCGCGCGACGCGAGTCACGCTCGGCTCGACCGGGCGCGGCAGCAGCGCGCGGATTCGCGCGATCAGCACGTCCCAGTCGCGCAGCAGGTAGAACGCGACGACCGGGACCAGCAGCAGGTTCATGACCCAGCCGAGCACCGCGAAGCCCGACTTCGACACCGTCGCGACGACGGCGGCGGCGACGCCACCGGCCTGCTGCCAGTGTTGCTGGAGCATCGGCACGACCTGGTCGGTATCGAGGAGCTCGCCGAGCTCGAAGCCGAAGCGTGCCTCGAGCCACGGTACCGCGGTGCCACGGAACCACGCGACGTAGCGCGGCAGCTGCTCGATGAAATGCGAGATCTGCCGCTCGAGCATCGGCACGAGCAGGATCAGCACGAGCACGAGCGACAGCACCATGATCGAGAACACGACGAGCACGCCGGACGTGCGCGACAGCCGCAGCCGCTGAAGGCTGTCGACGAGCGGGTCGCCGAGGTACGCGAGCAGCGCCGCGAACACGAACGGCGTCAGCACCGGCGCGAGTGCGTAGAGCACCGCGCCGATCACCAGCGTCAGCGCGAGGAGTTGCCAGCGTTGCGTCGTCGTCATCGGTCCCGGAGCCGCCTCGAGCGCGTCACGCGCGAGGCTTCAGTGTAGCTTCGCGCGTCACGCGCGAGGCTTCAGTCTAGCTTCGCGCACCGCGGCGCGTGCACGCGCGCCCCACCGCACGATGTAATCGAGGCCGCTCGCGAGCGTCACCGCGGCGACGAGCCAGCCGAGCGCCGGGACCAGCAGCGGCGGCCACGCAGGCGCCATGCTGAGGTGCACGAGCAGCGCGAGCACGTAGAGGATCTGCAGCAGCGTCGTGAACTTCGAGAGCAGCGTCGGGCGCGCGTCGAGGCGGCCGACGAGGTTGTGGTACGCGACTGCGCCCGCGACGATGACGAGATCGCGCGCGAGGACGAGCACGAACAGCCAGGTCGGGCTCGCGTCGCGCAGCGTCAGCGCGGTGAACGCCGCGACGAGCATCAGCTTGTCGGCCATCGGGTCGATCACGCCGCCGAGCCAGGAGTCCCAGCCGAAGCGTTTCGCGAGCCAGCCGTCGACGGCGTCGGATCCGCCCGCGAACAGCGCCACGACGAGCGCGAGGTGGTAGTCGCCGGCGAGTATCAGCCAGGCGAGCGGCACCGCGAGGGCCATGCGCAGCAGCGTGATCGCATTCGGCAGCCAGGCGAGCGTCACGCGATCCTCAGCGCAGGAAGTGCAGCACCGCCTCCGACCCTCGCGGCGGCGGCTCGTCGTCGACGCGCATCGTGTCGCCGAGCGAGAGCACCTGCGCGAGGCGTTCCGGCAGGACATTGAGGCGCGCCTTCACGAGCAGGCGGTCGCCTTCGGCGCCTTCCGGCGCGAGCGCCTCGACGACCGGGAGGGATTGAAGGTACTTGAGCGCGCGCGCGTAGTCGGCGGCCGAGCGCAGTCCCGCGATCCACAGGTAATGATCCCCGACCACGCGCGCGACCGCCACGACCTGGCGTTTCGAGAGCCGGTCCGCCAGGCCTGCCGCGGCAAAGGCGAGCACGTTCGACGACTCGGCATGCTGGGTGACGTAATCCTCCTTGCCGTACGCGTCGACCAGCGTCATGCGCCCCTGCCACAGCGAGCCTGCGCGCGACAGCCGCGCGATGAGCGTCGCCGGCGTGCCGTAGCGCTTCGCCGCGGCGAGCGCCTTGCGAGGATCGCCGCTCCAGAGCGTGTCGGCGTCGACGCGCGCGAGGTCGCTGCCGTCGAGCGTGGGGAACCTGAGCTCGATGCCGCGCTCGGCGGCAGCGCCGGTCATCGCGCCGAGCGCGGCGACCTGCGCGGCGCTCGCGATCGTCTTGCGTGTCCCGTCGTCGATCACGAGCCAGACGAGGGTCGGCGGCGGTGCTGCGGCGGGCGCGGCTTTCGCGACCGGAGATTCGGCAACCGGTGGCGACGCTTGCGGCCACGCCGGCGGGGCAGCGGCGAGCGCGAGGGCGAGCAGCAACGGCGAGCGCATGGTCGTCATCCGGTCCGGGCAGCCCTCAGTCTAGCGGCACGTGAACCTCGAGCCCGCGTCCGCGCCACGCGGTGCGCAACACGCGCCGCGAGTCACTATCATGCGCGATTGCCTGACCGGGCCATCGCCTTGCCACCACCTGGCGGACTCACCTATCGCGACGCCGGCGTCGACATCGACGCGGGCGAAGCCGTCGTCGAGCGCATCAGGCCGCTCGTCGCGAAGACCTGGCGGCCGGAAGTGATGGCGGGGCTCGGCGGCTTCGGCGCGCTGTTCGAGCTCAAGGGCCGATTCCGTGAGCCAGTGCTCGTATCGGGCACCGACGGCGTCGGCACCAAGCTCAAGCTCGCGCAGCAGCTCGGCCGGCACGACACGATCGGCATCGACCTCGTCGCGATGTGCGTCAACGACGTGCTCGTGCAGGGCGCCGAGCCGCTGTTCTTCCTCGACTACTTCGCGACCGGCAAGCTCGACGTCGACACGACGGTCGCGGTGATCGGCGGTATCGCGCGCGGCTGCGAGCTCGCGGGCTGCGCGCTGATCGGCGGCGAAACCGCCGAGATGCCCGACATGTACCCGCCCGGCGAATACGACCTCGCCGGCTTCTGCGTCGGCGCCGTCGAGAAGACGTCATTGATCGACGGTTCCCGGCTCGAGGCCGGTGACGCGATCCTCGGGATCGCCTCCACCGGGCCGCACTCGAACGGCTATTCGCTGATCCGACGGATCCTGTCCCACGCGAAGGCGGACCTCGGCGTGCCGGTCGGCGGTGTTTCGCTCGCCGATGCGCTGATGGCGCCGACCGCGATCTACGTGCAGGACATCCTCGAGCTGATGCGGCTTGCGCCGGTCAAGGCGATGGCGCACATCACCGGCGGCGGTCTGACCGAGAACGTCGTCCGGGTCGTGCCGGAGTCGCTCGGGCTTGCGATCGACGCGGGCGCGTGGCCGAAGCCGGCGGTGTTCGAATGGCTGCAGCGCGCGGGCAACGTCGCCGACACGGAAATGTGGCGCACGTTCAACTGCGGCATCGGCTACACGGTCATCGTCGCGCGAACCGACGTCGCAGCGACCATGCGTGCGCTGGACGGCCTGGGCCTAGCGCACTGGGAGATCGGTGCGATCGAGCCGCCGCGCGGCACGCAGCGTGTGCGCATCGGGTGAGCGCCATCGGTCCGCCGCGCGGAGCCCGCGCACGATGACTTTGCGCGTCGCGATGCTCGCGTCGGGCGAAGGCACGAACGTGCAGGCGCTGCTCGACGCCTCGCGCGAAGGACGGCTGCCGATCGAGATCGCGGGCGTGTTCGGCGACAGGCCGCAGGCGCGCGCGCTCGAGCGCGCGCGCAAGGCCGGGGTGCCGGCGCTCGCGCTGGAGCCCCGCGATCATTTCGACCGGCTCGCGTTCGACGAGGCGCTGTTCGCGGCGATCGACGGCGCGCAACCCGACCTCGTCGTCTGTGCCGGCTACATGCGCCTGATCGAGACGCCGGTCGTCGAGCGCATGGCCGGTCGCATCATCAACATCCACCCCTCGCTGCTGCCGGCCTACCAGGGCCTGCGCACCCATGCGCGCGTGCTCGCTGCGGGCGACCGGGTGCACGGCGCGAGCGTGCATTTCGTCACGCCGCAACTCGACGGCGGCCCCGTCGTCTCGTGCGTCGCGATCGGCGTCCGCGACGGCGACACGCCGGAGATGCTCGCGCATCGGCTGCAGCCGCACGAGCACCGCCTGCTGATCGCGACGGTCGCGCTGATCGCGCGACGCGTCGTCGCGGCGACGCCGTTCGGCGTCGCGGTCGACGGCCGCCTGCTCGACGCGCCGCTGCAGCTCGCCGCGGACGACCATCTTTACGACGCGGCGGGTTTCGTGGCGTGACCGAGACCGTGCGGATTGTGCTCGTGGTGCTGCTCGCCTTCGCTGCGTCGATGCTGCCGCGCGCGCCTGCCGCGGCACCGGCCACGGCACCGACAAGCGAGGCACCGCTCGCGCCGTTCCGGGCGCGCTACGAGGTCTGGCGCAACGGCAAGCTCGCCGGCGAGGCGCGCTTCGCGCTGCTCACGCTCGCCGACGGCCGCCGGGAATGGACGACCCGCATGCGCGGGACGCGCGGCCTCGCGGCGATCGCGAACCTCGAGATCGACGAGCGCAGCGTGTTCCTCTGGCGCAACGGCGCGCCCGAGCTGATCGAGTCGAGCTACGACCAGCGCGCGGCCTTCACCTCGCGCAAGCGCAGCCTGCGGGTCGACCAGCCCTCGAACACGATCGCGTCGTTCGACGGAAAACGGCTGCACACCCTCGCGTTCGCGGCGTACACGATCGACGTCCACCTGACGACCGTCGCGCTGATGGCGCGCCTGTCGCGCGACGCCGGCGCGTCGCTCGAGCTGATCGTCGCGACGCGCGACGAGATCGAGCGGCACCGCTACGAGCGCGTCGGCGAGGAAACGGTCGCGGTACCGGCCGGCGCATTCCGAACCCTGCGCGTGCGCCGGGCGCGCGAAAACCGCGAGCGCTCCAGCGAATCGTGGCTCGCGCCGTCACTGGGCTACCTGCCCGTCCGGATCGACTACGAAGATTCGAAGGGCGAGCGCATCGAGCTGCGCCTCGTCGCGCGCAGCGGCGCGCTGCGTTGACGCCGGCTGGACGCTACGCGTCACTGCGGCGGCTGTTGTAGGAGGGGCCTCAGCCCCGACCGACGGCGCATGTCGGGGCTGAGGCCCCTCCTACAGCGACATCGAACGCCGCGCGTTGCGCGCTACGCCGGCAGCCGCCGGATCGTGGCGCCGAGGCCGGCGAGCTTTTCCTCGATGCACTCGTAGCCGCGATCGATGTGGTAGACGCGATCGACGGTGGTGTCGCCTTTCGCAACGAGACCCGCAAGCACGAGGCTCGCCGACGCGCGCAGGTCGGTCGCCATGATCGGCGCGCCGGTCATCTGCGTGACGCCACGGATCGTCGCGGTGTTGCCGTCGATCCGGATGTCGGCGCCGAGGCGCCGCAGCTCCTGCACGTGCATGAAGCGGTTCTCGAACACGGTCTCGGTGATGACGCCGACGCCGTCGGCGACGGTGTTGAGCGCGGTGAACTGCGCCTGCATGTCGGTCGGGAAGTCAGGGTACGGCGCGGTGACGAGGTCGACCGACTTCGGCCGCTTGCCGCGCATGTCGAGCTCGATGAAGCCCTCGCCGACGTTGATGTGCGCGCCGGCCTCCTCGAGCTTGTCGAGCACGGCCAGCATCGTGCCGGCGTTCGCCTGCGTCGTGCGCACGCGCCCGCCCGTCATCGCGCCGGCGACGAGGAACGTGCCGGTTTCGATGCGGTCGGGGATCGCCTCGTAGTGCGTGCCGTGCAGCCGCTCGACGCCGTCGATGACGATCGTCGCGGTGCCGGCGCCCGAGATCTGCGCGCCCATCGCGATGAGGCAGTTCGCGAGGTCGACGACTTCCGGCTCCTGCGCGGCGTTCTCGATCACCGTCGTGCCGCTCGCGAGTACCGCGGCCATCATGATGTTCTCGGTGCCGGTCACCGTGACGAGTTCCATCGCCACGACGGCGCCCTTGAGGCGCTTCGCGCGCGCGCGGATGAAGCCGTTCTGCACGGTGATCTCGGCGCCGAGCGCCTCGAGCCCCTTGATGTGCTGATCGACGGGACGCGATCCGATCGCGCAACCGCCGGGGAGCGAGACGTCGGCCGAGCCGAAGCGCCCGACCAGCGGGCCGAGCACGAGGATCGACGCGCGCATCGTCTTGACGAGCTCGTAGGGCGCGGCGAAGTTGTCGGCGCGCCGCGAGTCGATCTCGATCTTCATGCGGTCGTCGACCGAGACCCGCACGCCCATCTGCGCGAGCAGCTCGATCGTCGTCGTGACGTCGTGCAGGTGCGGCACGTTGCCGATCGTGACCGGCTCGTCGGCCAGCAGCGTCGAGCACAGGATCGGCAGCACGGCGTTCTTCGCGCCGGAGATCCAGACGTCGCCGTCGAGCGGGGTGCCACCGGTGATGAGGATCTTGGCCATGCGTCGGATCGGTTCCCTGAAGGCGTCAGCGATTCCCTGAAGCCGTAGCGATTCCCTGAAGGCGTCATCCCGACGAAAGTCGGGACCCAGTGACTTGATCGGTGAGACGCTGGGTCCCGACTTTCGTCGGGATGACGCCTGGTGTACGGAGAGTGCTGCGCCAAAATGGACTCCCGCTCGCGCGGGAATGACGATATGGGGGCGAGTGACGCCGTGCGTGCGCCACACGACGACGCGCGTCGCCGATGACGGACTCCGGAATCACTGTGGGAGGGGCGGAAGCCCCGACGGCCCGGCGCGACGGCGCCACGATCGCGCGCGCGGCTCCCGAAGTCACGTGCGAGCAGCTTCCTCGGGCGTCAGCGTCTTCAGCGACAACGCGTGGATCGCCCCGCCCATCAGCGCCCCGAGCGTTGCATAGACCATGCGGTGGCGCGCGAGCGGAAGCTTCCCGGCGAACGACGCGCTGACGACGAGCGCCTCGAAATGCACCCCGTCGGGGCCGGAAACGTCGACGCGAGCGTCGGGCATTCCCTTTTCGATCAACGCTTTGACGGTAGACTCGTCCATCGTGAGGGGCGCCTGCCGACGCTTGGGGGGTGTAGCGGGCGCGGCGCGTCTCCACCACGAGGGAACGGACGTCGCGCGCGCGGCGCTAAAATGGGCCGCGAAGAATAGAACAAGGCGGCCGCGTCGGACATCCGTTCCCGCGATGAATCTCCCTGCGCCACCAAAAAGACACAAGGCCATGAACGCCCAACTGCGCCCCGCAACGCTCGAGCCCGTCGCCGTCGCCGCGCTTTCCGCGCGGCTCGATTCCCGCCACATCATCCGCAGCGCACGCGAGGTCATCGAGATCGAGGCGCGCGCGATCGCGGGCCTCGCCGAGCGCATCGACGACGATTTCCTGCGCGCCTGCGAGATCATGCTCGCATGCAGCGGCCGCGTCGTCGTCTCGGGCATGGGCAAGTCGGGCCACGTCGGGCGCAAGATCGCGGCGACGCTCGCCTCGACCGGCACGCCGTCGTTCTTCGTGCACCCGGGCGAGGCGAGCCACGGCGACCTCGGCATGATCACGCCGAACGACGTCGTGCTCGCGCTGTCGAACTCGGGCGAGACCGACGAGCTCCTGATGATCCTGCCGCTGATCAAGCGCCAGGGCGTGCCGCTCGTCGCGTTGTCGGGCAACACCAACTCGACGCTCGCGAGGCTCGCCGACGTGCACCTCGACGTCAGCGTCGCGGCCGAGGCCTGCCCGCTCGGGCTCGCGCCGACCGCGAGCACGACCGCGACGCTCGTGATGGGCGACGCGCTCGCGATCGCGCTGCTCGAGGCGCGCGGCTTCACCGCCGACGACTTCGCGCGCTCGCACCCGGCCGGCACGCTCGGACGCCGCCTGCTGCTGCACATCGCCGACATCATGCACACCGGCGCGAAGATTCCGCAGGTCGCGGCGGGCTCGAGCCTTTCGGATGCGCTCGTCGAGATGACGCACAAGGGCCTCGGCATGACCGGGGTCGTCGATCCGGACGGCCGCCTCATGGGCGTCTTCACCGACGGCGACCTGCGCCGCACGCTCGACGATGCGCAGATCGAGCTGCGCGACGTCACGGTCGATTCCGTCATGACGCCGCATGCAAAGACCATTGCGCCCGACAAGCTCGCGGTCGAGGCCGCGCGCATGATGGAAGACCATCGCATCAATGCGCTGCTCGTCGTCAACGCCGACGGACGCCTCGTCGGCGCGCTGAACATCCACGACCTGCTGCGCGCCGGAGTCGTCTGACCGCACGCGCCGATGTAGGCCGGTTCGTGCACGAGAGCCCGCGCTCGGGCACGAGGCCCGCGATGCGGCGGTCCCGCCCTACAATCGCGACATGAGCACCGCCGTATCCGACATCCCCGCGGACGTCCGCGCGCGCGCCGCCCGGATCAGGCTCGCGGCATTCGACGTCGACGGCGTGCTGACCGACGGCCGCCTGCACTACGGCGCGGACGGCGAGCAGACCAAGTCGTTCCACGTCCACGACGGCCTCGGTCTCAAGCTGCTGCGCGAGCACGGCATCGCGGTCGCGTTGATCACCTCGCGCTCGAGCCGCGCGGTCGAGCAGCGCGCGAGCGAGCTCGGCATCGACGAGGTCCACCAGGGCGCCCGCGACAAGCTCGCGCAGCTGCGCGCGATCTGCGCGCAGCATTCGCTCGCGCTCGACGCCGTCGCGTTCACCGGCGACGACCTGCCCGACCTCGCGCCGATGGCTGCGTGCGGCCTCGCGATCGCGGTCGCGAACGCGCATTCGTGGGTGCTCGCGCGCGCGCACTGGCGCACGCCGCGCAACGGCGGGCGCGGCGCGGTGCGCGACGTCTGCGACCTGCTGCTCGAGGCGCAGGGCAAGTCCGCAGCGGTGCTCGCGACGCATCTTGCGGACGCACCGTGACACCGGCCGCGGGCGCGCCCCGTGCGTCGTGGTGGCGGCGCATGCACGCGCGGATGCCGGTGCCCGCGCTGCTCGCCGAGCGCTCGCTCGCCGTCGCGCTCGTGCTCGCGGCGTTCGCGGGCCTGACCCAGTGGATCGTCTGGCTGAACCGTGACGATCCCAAGACCGAAACCTATGTCGGACCGCCGCGCTCGGACTACACGCTCGACCGCTTCACGCTGACGAGCTTCGACGAGCGCGGCGCGTTCGCGTTCACGGTCGAGGCGCCGCGGCTCGCGCGGCATCCGTGGCTCGGCTCGTTCGAAATCGACGGGCCCGCTTTCCGCATCCGCGACGCGGGCGGCGAGGACTGGCGCGCGCGCTCGACGCGCGGCCACGTCAGCGGCGACGGCAAGACGCTGAAGCTCGTCGACAAGGTCGAGCTCGACCGTCCGAAAAGCGCAGGCAAGGCCCCCGTTTCGATTCGCAGCGACGAGCTGACGGCGCACGTCGACGCGAGCCTCGTCACCTCGAATTCCGCGGTGACCATCATGCAACCGGGCTCTATACTCGCCGGCACCGGGCTCGACGCCGACCTCGAGCAGAAGCGCTTCTCGCTGAAGCAGCGCGTCACCGCACGCTACGAGCCGAAACCGAAGCGCTAGTCGAGGAACCGCACCCGTATGCACCCTATCCACGTTGCGTGCACGCTCGTCCTCCTCGTCGTCGCGACCGACGCGCTCGCGCTGAAGAGCGATCGCGACAAGCCGCTCGACGTCGCGGCCGATTCGCTCGAGACGACCGAAGGCCAGGCGCGGACGACCCTGTCGGGCAACGTGCGGATCAAGCAGGGCACGCTCGAGGTCGAGTCCGACAAGGCCGTGGTGTCCCGCGGAAAGAACGACGAGATCGATCGCGCGGTGCTGACGGGCCGGCCCGCAACGCTCGAGCAGGACCTCGACGATGGCGGTCGCATGAAGGCGCGCGCTCGCGAGATCGATTACGACCTCGCACGCGACACCGTCGTGCTGACCGGCGACGTCGTGGTCGACCAGCCACGCGGCGAGCTGCGCGGCTCGAAGGTCACGTACGAGATGGCGACCGGCAAGCTGACCGGCGCGAGCGGCGACACGGGCCGCGTCCACCTGCGCATGAATCCGCAGCAGGCGAGCAAGGACGGTACGTGATTCCTTGTAGGAGGGGCCTCGGCCCCGACCGGCGCACCGTCGGGGCTGAGGCCCCTCCTACAGTGTTGTCGCCAACGTGCTAGCCGCCCAACACCTCAAGAAGCGCTATCGCGGCCGCGAAGTCGTGCGCGACTTCAGCTTCGCGCTCGCGCCCGGCGAGGTCGTCGGCCTGCTCGGCCCGAACGGCGCGGGCAAGACGACCTGCTTCTACATGATCGTCGGGCTGATCGCGGCGGACGACGGGCGCATCGTGCTCGAGGGCGCCGACATCACCGCGCTGCCGATGCATGCGCGCGCGCGCCTCGGCGTCGGCTACCTGCCGCAGGAGCCGTCGGTGTTCCGCAGGCTCACGGTCGCCGAGAACGTGCTCGCGATCCTTGAGCTGCGCGGCGATCTCGACGCGCGGGCGCGGCGCGCGCAGCTCGCGGCGCTGCTCGAGGAGCTGCAGATCACGCACATCGCGACGCAGCCCGGCGTCAGCCTCTCGGGCGGCGAGCGCCGCCGCGTCGAGATCGCGCGCGCGCTCGCCGCGCGCCCGCGCTACATGCTGCTCGACGAGCCGTTTGCAGGCGTCGACCCGATCTCGGTGCAGGAGATCCAGAAGATCGTCGGGCATCTCAAGCGCCGCGGCATCGGCGTCTTGATCACCGACCACAACGTGCGCGAGACGCTCGGCATCGTCGATCGCGCGTACATCCTCAACGCCGGCGTCGTGCTCGCCGAAGGCCAGCCCGCTGCGCTGCTCGCGCATCCGCGCGTGCGCGAGGTCTACCTCGGCGAATCGGTCCGCATGTAGCGGGCCAGGATCGTCTGGTGCCTGCACGGCCGTCACGCTGGGCTCGGTTAACGCACGCTGACGACCGCGCTCGGCAGCCACTTCCATTCCGGTTCGATCCGACTAATATCGATCGGTATGAAAGTTGCTTTCGAATTCGCTCGCGCCCGGGCCCGCTGACGTGAAGCCCGCCCTCCGGCTCGGAATGAGCCAGCACCTGAGCCTCACGCCGCAGCTGAAGCAGGCGATCCGCCTCCTGCAGCTCTCCGCGATCGAGCTCGAGATCGAAGTGCGCGAGGCGCTCGAATCGAACCCCCTGCTCGAACAGGAATCCGAGGCGATTCCCGAAGCCGACGCCCCGGTGCCGTCCGCGAACGGCGAGGCCTCCTCCGAGCCCGAGGCGCCACCGAGCGAGCGCATCGAGGTGTCGGATTCCGACACCGCGCCCGAATCGGGGCTGCCGGAGATCCCCGAGCACGCGTACGAGGATTTCGACAGCTGGTCGCTCGGCAGCTCGACCGGCACCGGCAGCGGCAGCGGCGGCAATTACGACGCCGAGGGCGAATCGCTCGAAGCGCGCACCGCCGCGCCGGAAACGCTCCAGGACCACCTGCGCTGGCAGTTGAACCTGACGCCGTTGTCGCCGCGCGACCACGCGATCGCGACGGCGATCATCGAGTCGCTCGAGGAGGACGGCTACCTGCGCGAGCCGGTCGAGGCGATCCAGGCCGCGCTGCGCCCGGAATTCGAGGCGAACGCCGACGAGATCGAGGCCGTGCGTCACCGCGTGCAGCGCTTCGACCCGGTCGGTGTCGCAAGTCGCACGCTGTCCGAATGCCTCGACGTGCAGCTTTCACTGCTCGACGAGGACACCGAAGGCCTGGCGGTCGCACGCCGGCTGGTGGTCGAGCACCTCGAGTCGCTCGCGAAGCTCGAGCGCGACAAGCTCGTGCTGAAGCTCGGCGCGACGCCGGAAGAAGTCGAGGCGGCCGTCGATCTCGTGAAGTCGTGCGAGCCGCGGCCCGGCAACGGCTACGGCGACGTCAACGCCGAATACATCGTGCCGGACGCTTACGCGACGAAGCAGGAAGGCCGCTGGCGTGTGCGGCTCAACCCCTCGTGCCAGCCTTCTCTCTCGATCAACCGGCAGTACGAGCGGCTCGCGGCCGAATCGCGCGGCGAGACCGGCGGCTTCCTCAAGGGCCGCCTGCAGGAGGCGCGCTGGCTGATCAAGTCGCTGAAGGCGCGCGGCGAGACGATGATGAAGGTCGCCGGTTGCATCGTCCGGCAGCAGAGCGCGTTCCTCGACTACGGCGCCGAGGCGATGCGGCCGCTGACGCTGAAGCAGGTCGCCGACGAGATCGGCGTGCACGAGTCGACCGTATCGCGCATCACGACGCGCAAGTACCTGCACACGCCGCGCGGCACGTTCGAGTTCAAGCACTTCTTCTCGGTCGGGCTTGCCACGAGTGAAGGCGGCGAAGCGTCCGCGACGGCGATCCGCGCGATGATCAAGAAGCTCGTCGAGGACGAGGACCCACGCAAGCCCATGTCCGATGCGGCAATTTCCGGCGAGCTCGGCAAGCGCGGAATCGAGGTTGCGCGACGCACCGTGGCGAAGTACCGTGAAGCCATGAATATCCCGGCGTCCAGCGACCGCTGCCGCCTTGCCTGACAGGGGTCGACCCCATGACGTCCGTACGGGCGTCATGGAGTCGAACCCTTTTTCGTTACGGCATGCAGCCCAGGATCGTCCAATCCATTCTCGTTTCACGACGCCGCGCCCGTGCACGCCACGACGCGGCGTTTTTCGTCTGCGGGAAGCGCTTTTTTCCCGCGCAACACACGGAGGAAGCCATGCAGATCAAGGTCAGCGGACACCAGTTCGATGTCAGTCCCGCGTTGCGCGAGTACGCGATCGGGAAGCTCGAGCGCGTGGAGCGCCACTTCGAGCGTGCCATCGACATGCACGTCATCCTGACCACCGACAAGCTCGTGCATCGCGCCGAGGCGACGATGGCGTCCCCGCAGAAGACGCTGCACGCGTTCGGCGAATCGAACGACATGTATGCGGCGATCGACATGCTCGCCGCCAAGCTCGACCGGCAGGTGCGCAAGCACAAGGAAAAGCTGACCGACCACCACCGCGGCGAATCGACCAAGCTGCGCGCGACGCTCTGAGCGCCGCCCGACTCGCCTGAACCCGGGGTCGCGGCGCGCGCCGCGGCCCTTCCTCTTCGCGGGGTGATCGACCCCGCCGAACACCGCTCGACCCGCCCGCGAACGCCTCGCCCGTCCACCGCGCGGTCGCGCCCGCCCGCCGGGCTTCCCGCTCGACCGAATCGGAGTATGCTCCGCGCCGCTCGCGTCGCTGGACGCAGGGGCGCTTGGCATGCCGCAGGCATGGGAGTGCCCGGTGGCGGCACACAGTACGACAGGGCGCCAGGGGCCCGAACGTCGAATGCAACTACTCGATCTGCTGACTCCCGCCCGCGTCGTGGCGAACGCCCACGCGAGCGGAAAGAAACGGCTGCTCGAGCAGCTCGCGCAGCTGCTCGACGAGCGGGGCACGCCCGAGAGCGAGCGCGCGGTGTTCGAAGCCCTCTGCAAGCGCGAGCGTCTCGGCTCGACCGGGCTCGGCCGCGGCATCGCGATCCCGCACGGGCGCAGCTCGTTGATCGACCACCCGGTCGGCGCGTTCGTGAAGCTCGCCGAGCCGCTCGACTTCGACGCGATCGACGGCACACGCGTCGACCTCGTGTTCGCGCTCGTCGTGCCGGAGCACTTCACCGACCAGCACCTCATGTTCCTCGCGCAACTCGCCGAGATGTTCAGCGACGTCGCGCTGGTCGCGCGGCTGCGGCAGGCACGCAGCGCGCAGCAACTCTACGAGGCGCTTGCCGGACTCTCGGAACACCACGCCGCGGCTTAGGGGTCAATAAGGTCCCTTTTTCGCACCGCCACATCTCTACAGGGCGCACCGCGTGACGAAAAAGGGCTCTGACCCCGCTTCTGGCTCCGCCGTAGGGGACGAGTATCAAGAGCGGGGTCAGAGCCCTTTTCCGGGCGATGCTGCGCGAGCAGGAAACGCATCGGCGGAAAAGGGATCTGACACCAACCGTCGCATCTCGGCGCGCGAGCTGTTCGACCAGCTGCAGGAACGCTTCGGCCTGCGCCGCGTCGCGGGGCAGCGCGGCGAAGGCCGCGTGATCGAGCCCGGCGATCACCTGCAGCGGCGGCCGACGCTGATCGGCTACCTCAACATGATCCACCCGAACAAGATCCAGCTGATCGGTTCGGAGGAGTTGCGCTACCTCGACGGGCTCGATGCGGGCCAGCGCCGGGAGACGATCGCGAAGATCATCGCGCACCGTTCGACCGCGCTCGTCGTGACGCGCGACCAGGCCGTGCCGGCGGATCTCGAAACCGCCGCGGAGGAATCGGACACGCCACTGTGGGTGAGCCCGAAGCGCGGCCACGAGATCCTGACCTACGCGCAGTACCACGTGGCGCGCGCGCTCGCGCCGCGAGTGACGCTGCACGGCACCTACCTCGAGGTCTATTCGATCGGCGTGCTGATCACGGGCGCCGCGGGAGCCGGCAAGAGCGAGCTCGCGCTCGAGCTGATCTCGCGCGGCCACCGCCTCATCGCCGACGACGCGCCCGAGTTCACCCTGATCGCACCGGACGTGCTCGACGGGACCTGCCCGGAGATGCTGCGCGACCTGCTCGAGGTGCGCGGCCTCGGCGTGCTCAACGTGCGCGAGATGTTCGGCCACACCGCGGTCAAGGGCAACAAGTACCTGCGGCTCATCATCGAGCTGCGACTCGCCGACGAGCTCGACTTCCGCGGCCTCGACCGGCTGCACGGGCTCACGGGCACGCGCAACGTCATCGACGTCGCGGTGCCGCAGCTGACGATCCCGAT